>CAJUOF010000122.1 GCA_910587905.1 uncultured Lachnospiraceae bacterium | reverse complement strand
GCAAAGCAAAGGGGCTGTCAGGAAATGCCGGATTTTAAGCATTTGAGCCCCTGACAGAAAGATTCCCACAAAAATCAGTGTTCCATGGACACTGCATTCTTGTGGGAATCTTTTTATTATATATCCTTTTCTTTGCCGCCATATTTGAAGGCAGCACAAATAGGCTTCCTTGTGCTTCCCCAGCACTGGGATCAGGGCGCTGTAGTCCGTCCGGCCGCTGCTGATATGGCTGTGGATGATGAACATCTGGGCGTTTCCGATGCTGTACTTCTCACCGTATCCGTTCTCTGCAAGAAACAGGTTGTATTTCCCGACAGCCCCTTTTTATATACCGAAAGCGGTACAATTCAGAAAAACTCTCTATAAAAAGAAAGTTTTTGCGCGATCTCAGTAAGAATTATTGATTACTCCCCTGTTTTTGGATATACTAATAGTAAAGGAGATGATAATATGATTGTTAGACCCCACTATCTAGAAATGCTGAAAACCTACCGTGATGTACCGTTGGTGAAAATCCTCGCGGGTATTCGCCGCTGCGGAAAATCCACGATTTTAGAAATGCTTGAAAAAGATTTGATAAAAAGCGGCGTTTCTGCCGATCGCATTATCAGTATGCGCTATACCTCGGAAGATTTTGACGAGGGTATGACAGATAAGGATATATATCACGGCATTAAGGAGAAGATGACCGAGGGCGGGCGTTATTATCTTTTGCTCGACGAAGTGCAGGAAGTCACCGGCTGGGAAAAGGCCGTCAACAGCCTGCTTGAAAACGCCGATACGGATATTTATGTAACCGGCTCTAATTCCAAGCTGATGTCCAGCGAAATATCCACCTATCTGACAGGGCGGTACATTTCCATTCCCGTTTTTACGCTGTCCTTTGCCGAGTATATGGAGTTCAAGAAATCAAGCGGTGGCAAACCGAAAGAATTGCTTACCGAATATATCCGCATGGGAGGTTTCCCGATTGTCGCGTTGAGCAATTTTGATGAGGGCGCAGCGTATCAGATTGTCGAGGGCATCTACCATTCCGTTATCACAAGCGATATAACGAGACGGCACAATATCACAAATTTCGGCCTGTTCAACAGAGTGGTTAAGTATGTCGTTGAAAATGTGGGCAAGACCTTTTCCGCAAACGCTATCGTGAAGTTTCTGAAAAGCGAGGGGCGTTCTCTCTCGGTGGAATCGGTGTATAATTATCTGGAATGGCTGGAAAAAGCCTTTGTGATCTATCGCTGTCAGCGGTACGATCTGCAAGGAAAATCCGTGCTGAAAACGCAGGAGAAATTCTATCTGGCCGACGCTTCTCTCAAATACTGCATAATGGGCTTTAACCCGAAATCCGTGGCCGCAATGCTCGAAAACATTGTGTACTTTGAGCTTCGCAGGAAAGGCTATGAGGTCTATATCGGCAAGAACGAAACAAAAGAAATCGACTTTGCAGCGGTACGGCGCGATGAGCGTATCTATGTGCAGGTGTGCCGTAATCTGCCGGAGGAATCCGACCGTGAGGTTGCCAATCTGCTTGAAATCAAAGACCACTATCCCAAATATGTCGTGACGCTTGACGAACTCGCTGCGGGCAATATCAACGGCGTGAAGATCGTGCATTTAGCGGATTTTCTGTTAGCTGAGGATTATTAAATATGGGTATGAGTAAACAAGGGGCATTTATGATTTACTGTGCCGAGCAATACAAGCCGGCAAAGCACCTGACGGGCAAACAGCTTGCGGAGCTTTTCAGCAAATATCAGGTATGGGAGTATGTCTCTACCTATTTTTGTCAAAAATTTCAGAGGAGGGACAGTGGCTTGCATATGCCACTGTCTCTCCTCTAGTTTTGGCGGACTATCTATTTCCCGACAGCCCCTTTTTGTTTTGCGCAGGTCCGCATAAGGCAGTTGATTCAAACCGTCCACACAGGCAATTGTTCGATGTAGCATTTGCTGAGCTTTAAAGAGTTTAGAATCGCCTCAGGGCTGCCCTCGAAGGCTTTGTCCTCAATTTCGATGCAGACATAACCATTGTACCGGATGTCTGCCAATGCAGAAATATAGTTGATCCAGTTTACATCGCCCAGTCCGGGAAGCTTTGGAGACATATATTGTAAAGGATAGGCCATTGTGCCCACATCGTCTAACCTGTCGCGGTACAGCTTGATGTCTTTGCAGTGGACATGGAAGATTTTGTCGCGGAATTCATAGATGGGCTTTATATAGTCCATCATCTGCCATACAAAGTGGGAAGGATCATAATTGAGGCCAAAAGATCTGCTGGGAATCAGGGCAAATAATGTTCTAAAGATTTCCGGAGTGGTCATCAGGTTCTGACCTCCGGGCCACTCATCCTCACTGAACAGCATCGGACAATTTTCAACGGCAATTTTTACATTCAGAGCCTCCGCGTACTGTATGATAGGGGGCCAGATTTTTTTGAACAATTCTATGTTTTCATCAATCGTTTTTGTCTGATTTCTTCCAACAAAGGTAGTGACCATATTGACACCAAGCTTTGCACTGGCGGTAATGACCTTTTTTAAGTGTGTAATGTTGAACTCTCTTTTGGCGAGGTCCCCATCCATGACGTTGGGATAAAAAGCCAGGGCAGAAATGGCGATGTTTTTCTGTCTGCAATAATTTTTGATATGGACCATGTAAGAATCGGAAAGATGATCTACGTCTAGGTGGCACACTCCTGCGTATCTTCGATCTGCTTTGCCGGAGGGCCAGCAAGCCAGTTCTACACATTGATAGTGAAATCTGTGGGCGATGTCGATGGTCTCCTCAAAAGAGTTGTTCGCTAGGATAGCGCTGACAAAACCAAGTTTCATAAATTTCTCCTTTCATAGGGACGATATTTAAAATGCTAATGTAATTTTAAATGTAAAAAATGATAAAGTCAAGGCGATAAATGAAAAATTATGTTGCAAAAATGTGTTATATATTTTAAAAATATTGGAAATATTGAACGAATAATGGAATTATAAATAAAAACAATTGACATTTATGATAAGACACACTATAATTGCAAATGTAAGCAAATGAAATTAATGTAAAAATATGAAAAATGGAGGGGCAGTATGCCGGGGATCAAAGTTGGTATTGTTGGATTTGGATATATGGGGCATTTCCATCTGGATAAAATCAGGTTGGTAGAGGGGGTGGATGTGGCAGCAGTGTATGATACGGATCCGAAGGCGTTGGCGGCGGCAGATCAAGAAGGGATAAAAACCTATTCTACACGAACGTCTTTCTTTGAGGATCAAGGAATCGATGTGGTGGTGATTGCGACACCAAACCATGTCCATGGTCCTCTTGCTCTGGAGGCATTGGAGGCAGGGAAACATGTTTTGCTTGAAAAACCGGCGACGATGAATGCCAAAGAGTTCTGTGAGGTTATGGAGTGTGCGGAAAACCATGGGAAATTGATCACTGTGCATCAGAACAGGAGATGGGATAAAGATTTTCGAATGGTAAAAGAAATTTATGAAAAAGGGACGATCGGGAATATGGTTACCATAGAATCCAGAGTTCTGGGAGAGAGGGGCATATGCTTTGGCTGGAGGGCGAATCCCGAGGCAGGCGGCGGGATGCTCTACGACTGGTCGGTACATTTGATGGATCAGATGTGCTGCCTGTTCCGGGGACAGAAAGTGAAGCGGATTTATGCAAACCTGCGAAGTATTCTCACTCCGAAGGTGGATGATTTTGATGAGCTTGAGCTGACCTTTGAATCAGGAACCTGTGCAAGGATCGTAATCAGCACATTTGCACTCCAGAAATTGCCGAGGTGGTTTGTGTATGGCGACCGGGGAGCCTTGAGGATTGATGATTTTTCAGGAGAGAGTGGAGGGATATCCAGAATCAGGACAGATGTTGAGGGGTACAATAAATCGGAGATGACGGGCGGGGCCGGCCCGACCAGGACCATGGCGCCGCTGAATCGGGAGATGATAGAATGCATGGAAATGCCGGTTGTAAAAGAAATGCCGTTGGCGTTCCATGAGAACCTAAAAAATGCTGTTCTGGGAAAAACGGATTTGGAGGTAAAGCCTCAGGAGGTTCTGCGGGTGATGCGCCTGATTGACGCGGCCTTTGAATCTTCCAAAACAGGGGAGAGAATAGAGGTAAATATCTGATTTCAAATGGTCGATAAAGGGGGGATTGCCGATGGCGGCGGTATAAAAAGAAGGTGGCGGCAGCAATGGTTACAGAGGTGAAAAAACACAAACAGAGAGGAATGTATTTTATGAAGAGATTGGTTTTGGTATTATTGGCAGGGTTGGTGGCAGTCAGTATGGCGGCATGCGGCAACAAAACGGAAGAGAAAGCAGGCGATGCAGGGAAGGGAACAACGTTGGCCTCCGGGGACGGATCATCAGAAGAGGCGGTAAGAAATGGATACAAAATTGGATATGCAGTCAATGTACTGGACGAGGCGCAGACAAAGACAAAAGACGCTTTTGTAAAAGAGGCGGAGGCGAACGGGTGTGAAGTCGTCGTGACAAACGCAGATGGCAGTGTGGAAAAACAGCTTTCTGATATTGAGGCGCTCGCGGCACAGGGGTGTGACATGATTGGCGTGATTGCGGTGGACTCGGAGGGTCTTGTGCCGGCCATCGATGTCTGTAAAGAGGCGGGAATCCCGATGGCGGATATCTCTTTTGGCATCAATGGGGATTGCGACATGCACATCATTGCGGACTTGTATGAATATACGGCCAACCAGAGCCGTTATCTAAAGACGGTACTGGATGAAAACCCGGAATTGGAATTGAAAATTGGCTATATCTGGGGGGCGCAGGGGACGAAATCGGCCAGTATGCAGTATGAAGGGTTCCATGATACCTTATTTGAAGAAGAAGCGGAATATGCAGAGAGATGTGAACTTTTGGTTGAAAAGGTCTGCGACTGGAAGGCTGACCAGGCACAGGCGGCCATTGAAGATTGGATGCAGGCTTTTCCTGAGATGAATTGTGTGGTAGCGATGTCGGATGAGATGGCTCTGGCTGTGGTGGAGGCATTGAAGGCTTCCGGCGAAAACTTGGACGAATGGATTGTGGTGGGAAAAGATGGAAGCGATGCGGCAATTGCGTCTATGAAAGCGGGGGAGCTGGATGCAACCTCCCAGATGAGAAAAGCAGATTTTGGCGCAATGGCGGCAAAGACGATGATTGCGTATATCAATGGTGAGGATGTGGGACTCAATGATGAAAAGTATGTATATTTTAATGAGTTTCGGCTTCTGACCAAGGAAAACATCGGCGAGTACGATTAAAAAAGTCCGGGCAGGAGAGGAGGGGGATGCCGTGGATCGGGATATTGTTTTGGAAATGAGAGATATCGTTAAGGTATACCCGGGAATTCGGGCTTTGGATCACGCCTCTCTGAGGCTGGTTCGCGGGGAAATCCATGGACTGGTCGGAGAAAATGGAGCGGGGAAATCTACGTTGATGAAAATTCTTTTGGGAGATCAGCATGCGGATGGCGGGGAGATCTGGTACAAAGGGGAACAGGTACATTTTCGCAGCCCTTCCGATGCACTCAAGGCTGGAATCAGTATGATCCCCCAGGAAATCAGCCTGATTGATACGATGGATTTGGCTGAAAATATATGGGTGGGGCGCCAGAGACAATTAACGAAATACGGCTTTCTGAATAAAAAACTGCGGAATAAAAAAACAAGAGAGCTGTTTGAGAAACTGGGAATCCGTCTGAAACCGGAGATGTCGGCCGGCGGATTGTCGGCGGGGAATAAGCAGTTGGTAGCATTGGCGAAGGCGGTATCCAATCATGCAGAGTTGATTATCATGGATGAACCGACCAGTTCGCTCTCATCATCGGAGGTGGAGGTGCTCGAACGGATTGTGAGACAATTGGCCTCCGAGGGAGCTACCATTATTTTCATCGGCCATAAACTGGATGAAATCTTTAAATTGTGTGACAGGCTGACAGTTCTGAGAGACGGACGTTACATTTGAGACCACAGGACTTCCGAATTAAATACAGAGATGTTGATTGAGAAAATTGCCGGACGGACGATCACAAACCTGTGGCCGGCCAGGAAAGGGACAATCGGTGAGATTGTTCTGGAGGCCAGAGGATTTTCAGCAAAAGGGAAGTTTTCAGACATTGACCTGTATGTGCGTCGGGGAGAGATCATTGGTCTGTACGGCCTGGTGGGGGCGGGGAGGAGTGAGACCGTAAGGGCGATTTTCGGGGCAGACAAGTTTGATTCCGGAGATTTATATATTCACGGAAAGAAAGTGGTGATCCGTTCTCCCAAAACTGCAATTAAAAAGGGGCTGGCACTGGTTACGGAGGACCGCCTTACGACGGGGATCATTCCGGATCAGTCGATCAGGGAGAATGTGGCTGTCGCATATCTGCCCTCGATTATCAACAGATGGAACATGGTTGATGAGAAAAAAGAGCAGAGAGATGTCAGGGAGATGGTAGAAATACTGTCTGTAAAGTATGCAGATTTGACCCAGGCGGTAAGCTCTTTGAGCGGTGGGAATCAGCAGAAAACGATAGTGGGAAAGTGGCTGTTGACGAAACCGGAGATTTTAATTTTAGATGAACCGACCAGGGGCATTGACGTGGGGGCTAAGAGTGAGATCCATAGACTGATTGCCGAACTGGCCGACGAGGGGATGGCGGTGATTATGGTTTCCTCGGAGCTTCCGGAGATTGAGGGAATGTCAGATCGGGTGTATGTATTCCGAGACGGAAAGATCTGCGCGGAGTTCAAGAAAGAGGAATTGGCAGCCAATGAGGTGGTAAAGCAGGCGTTCGGGATCGAGCATAGAGGGAGTAATGACAGATGAAAACAAATAGGGATAAAACAATTACTTTTTTGCTGAATAACAAAGCGTTGCTGCTATTGATTCTCGTGTTTACCTCGTGTTCGGCAATTTCTCCGTATTTCCTTGGGATGACGAATCTGAGAAATGTTTTAAGGCAGATTTCCACGAGCTGTGTTTTGGCCTTTGGCTATACCTGTATTATGTCTTCCGGGAATATTGATCTGTCTGTGGGCTATATGGCAGGTATGATTGGAGTGGTGTATGCACTGTTAGATACGGAAACAGGACTCCCCTTTTTGGCGGTGGTGTTGATTGCATTGGCGCTGGGGGCTTGCTGTGGACTGATCAGTTCCTCCATTATGACAGGCGTTGGCCTGCTTCCCTTTATCGTTACGTTATCACTGGGACAGGTGTACAAGGGGGCGTGCTACGTGATCAGCAAAAATGCACCGATTTCCGGAGTTTCTGAACATGTGAAGTTTTTGGGGCAGGGATTTGTTTGGGCGATACCGGTGCCGGTCATCATTATGATCGTGATCGGCATCATAACATACGTTCTTCTCAATAAGACGATATTCGGACGGAATATTGTTGCGATGAGGGGCAATAAAGAGACAGCCAGACTTGCGGGGATCGATCCGAGAAAAACGACCATGGCGGTGTATGTCTGTGGCGGAATCTGTGTGGCAATTGCGGCTATGATGCTGACAGGGCGGGCGGCAAGCGCGCAGGTTACGGCCGGACAGGGCATGGAAATGGATGCGATTGCGGCGGTGGTGATTGGCGGGACCTCTATGAAAGGGGGGAAGGCAAAGGTAATCGGAACGTTTTTCGGCGTTTGCCTGATGGGACTTCTCGCCAATATCCTGAATTTATTGGGAGTTGACTCGAATTATCAGTATATTGCAAAGGGAATGATGATTCTTGTGGCGGTTGTTCTGGACAAGGTGTCCGAGATGTATTTCAACTATCAGTTAAAGAAAGCAGTTACAGAGTAAAAAGGGGGAATTGTGGTGAAAGAACGATTGAGGATCGGTATAATCGGCTGCGGAGGGATTGCACATAAAAAGCATATGCCTGCCTTGTCAAGGTTAAAGGAATTATGTGAAATGACCGCTTTCTGCGATGTGCTGGGAGAGCGTGCGGCGGAAGCTGCAAAACAGTACGGGAGCGGCGGCGCGAAGGTATATACCGACTATAGAGAACTGCTGAAGGATGGGACGGTCGATGTAGTACATGTCCTGACTCCGAATGTATCTCATTGTCCGATTACGGTGGCGGCTTTTGCCGCAGGAAAACATGTCATGTGTGAAAAACCCATGGCCCATACAACCAAAGACGCAGAAAAGATGCTGGATGCCTGGAGAAAAAGTGGCAAAAAATTTACGGTTGGCTATCAAAACCGTTTCAGGCCGGAAGTACAGATGTTAAAAAAGTGCTGCGAGGCAGGGGAGCTGGGCAGAATCTATTTTGCGAAGGCGCATGCTGTGAGGAGGCGTGCGGTTCCGACTTGGGGAGTGTTTCCAAATAAATCTCTGCAGGGAGGCGGTCCGCTCATCGACATCGGCACTCATGCGTTGGACTTGACCCTTTGGCTGATGGGGAATTATCATCCCAAAAGTGTCACCGGCTCTGTGTTTTTTGAGCTTGGAAAGAGAAAAGATGCGGCAGAAGGGAATATCTTCGGTCCCTGGGACCCGGCGAAGTACGAGGTGGAGGATTCTGCATTTGGATTTATCAAAATGGAAAACGGTGCAACGATTTTCCTGGAATCTGCCTGGGCGATCAACATGAAGGAATCCAAGGAGGCGAGCACAACGCTCTGCGGCACTTTGGCGGGAGCGGAGATACGGTATGGGCAGAGCTATCCGGCAGGCGAGCTGGAAATCAACAGAGGCCACAATGGTCTGCTGACCAATGAAGTGTTGGCGGATGCCGGCGCGGTGGCATATTTTGACGGGCAGAAAAAAGAGCAGGGGGATCTGGAAGCGGAGAACTGGCTGAGGGCGATTATCCATGATACGGAACCGCTTGTGAAACCGGAAGAGGCGTTTCTTGTCACAAAAATCTTGGATGCCGTTTATCAATCTGCGGAAACCGGAAGGGAGGTGATTTTTTAGGAGGGACCGGAATGGGAGCTGCTTTCCTTGACTCGTGGATCAAAGTAATGTAAAATGTTTGTAAAAAATGTAAAACAAGAAAAACTTGTGATTAAGAGGAGATCAGAGATGGCAGCTACAATTCAAGATATTGCAACGAAAGCACAGGTATCAATCGCGACGGTTTCCAGGGCGCTCAATGGGAAAACAAATGTAACAAAGGAAACGCGGGACAAAGTGTTGGCCGTGGCCCGGGAGCTGAATTATATTGACAGCAGCCAGGAATCCAAATCCGCGCTGGATGAAAACTATATTGTGACGCTGTCCTACAATTTCGGACCGCAGAGTGTTTTGTTCAATAATGTGCTGGCGGGGATCACAGAGATTTGCCAGGCATCCGGCTATCGGATTTTGAACTATGTATATTCCACGGAGGATTCCATAGATCCGATTATCGGCTTGATGAATGAGGGATTTTTTAAAGGTCTTATCCTCACGGAAGTGGATGACAGGGTATCAAAAAAACTTCAAGAAATTTACAACAAGGACTTTATCGTCCAGTGCTGTGGGTATAATCCGAGCCTAAACCTGCCTTATGTCATTACGGATAACCGTAAAGCGGCGATGAAAGCGACAGAACATTTGATTTCTTTAGGGCATACGAAAATCGGTGTCCTGAGTTATTCGTCGGCCTCTGTTTTTTGCAAAGAACGGTTCAGAGGCTTTAAAGAGGCGATGCAATTTCACGGGATTCCGGTCAAGGAAAGCTGGGTTTATCAAGTGAATTCTTTAAACTACGAACCGGCCTATTGCCTGGCGAAATCCGTTCTGTCGTACCCGGACCGGCCGACTGCTTTTTTTGCGCTGACGGATTATTTTGCACTTGCCTTGGTGAATGCGGCAAAGCATTTGGGCATAAAGATTCCGGAGGAGGTAAGCGTCATAGGGTTTGATGATCTGGAGGTAGCAACCTTAAGTATACCTGGCATTACGACGATGCGCCAGAACTTTAAACAGATGGGCAGCATTGGGAGTTCTATTTTACTGAATGCAATTAATGGGACGCCGCTTGCGAAAAATGAGTATTTGTTGGAAGCAGACTTGATTATGAGAGAAACAACAGGAGTCTGCTTGGAAAGAGGATGATTGTTGTTGATTATGGAGGGATTATTATGAAAATTGGTATTCAGATGTATTCTGTTCGAAATGAGTTGGCGAAGGATCCGGCCGGGACGATGAGAAAGGTCGCACAGATGGGCTATAAATCCTGGGAGACCTATCCCTTTGATACCACAAGCAGATATAACAATGGGATTGGCCTTGATGTCGGAGAGGGAAAGTCACTGTTGAAGGAGCTGGGGGTAAATGTATTTGCCGCTCATTTGAACTATCTCTTATTTAAAGAAGAAGAGATTGCGCCATTTTTGGACTATCAGGCGGAGATCGGTGTGTGGAGTCCGGGACTTTCTATCATGTTTCCGGAGACCTTGGATGAATTACTTTTTGAGTGTGAGCGCATCAACAAGACCGGAGAGATGTGTAAAGAAAGGGGAATGAGATTCCATTACCATAATCACAGCCATGAATTTGCCGTGGTAGATGGCAAATATATGATGGATATCATTATGGAACGTACAGATCCGGCGCTGGTCGATTTTGAACTGGATACATACTGGGCATACCGCGCGGGCCTGGACCCGCTTGATGTCATGAGGCGTTACAGAGACCGTCTGGTTTTGCTGCACCAAAAGGACTGCCCGGAGACCGTTGTGGGGGACAGGGATCTTTTTAAGAATATGGGGAGCAGGGATTTGGTGTCCCAAGAAACGTTTATGGCGTATAAGCATGCGGAGGATTTCACAGAAGTAGGAACCGGTATCATGGATATCCAGGCGATCATTGATTTGGGAAATGAACTTGGTGTGAAATACATGACGCTGGAACAGGATTTTTCCAAATATCCAGAGTTGGAATCCATTGCCATCAGTAAAAAGGAGTTTAGCAGATTCAAAGGGATTGAGTGGTGACGGATTGAAAAAGAGCGGGCCTGCTAGGATTAATATTCACCGTCTCTCCTGCATACTATGTAAAAAACAGTTGCAGGGGCTAAGCCTTGAAAGATTATATCGAAGAACGGGCAGTGGAGATTGCCAATTATATTATCGAAACCAATGCGACCGTGCGCCAGACGGCGAAAAAATTCGGAATCAGTAAGAGTACGGTACATAAGGACGTCACCGATCGTCTGGTGCGGATTAATCCCACGCTGGCGTCACGGGCCCGTCTTGTGCTGGATGTGAACAAATCGGAGCGGCACATCCGAGGAGGGCTGGCTACGAAGGAGAAATATCTTCATCAGGTTTCACCGAAAGACAATCATGTGTTTACTTTATAGGTGAAAAGATGCTATAATGACAAAAATAGGATGGCTGTTTCCGGAAAAGGACAGCCATCATAGAGAAAGGGATGTTTACGGGTCAAGGGATAACTGCGGAAAAGGGACGAGGGGGAGGATCAGGAATGGGAGAACGGTTAAGGAAGATGCTGTTGCCGGGGAAGCGGCAGATGATCAAAATGTTGATGCTTGCCGCCAAAATTGCAGTGGGAAGCAGTATTGCCATTTATGTGGCGGAGCTTCTTGAACTGCAGTTTTCGGCTTCGGCGGGTATCGTGACACTGCTGACGCTAGTCACGACGAAGCGGGGAACGATCAAGCTGGCCCTTGCCAGGTTTGCGACCTTTGCGGTGGTCGTCCTGTTTTCCTGGATGACCTTTATTCCGTTCCGGAGTGAATGGCTCGCCTTTGGCGTCTTTATTTTTCTGACGGTTCTCATGTGTCAGGTGTCCGGCTGGATGGCGACCTTGTCGGTCAACGCGGTGATCGGGACACATTTCCTGACGACGCTTGACTTCAGCCCCTCCTTTTTTCTCAATGAATTTCTTTTGGTGTTCATCGGGAGTACCATCGCCTTTGTGCTGAACCTGTTCCACCACAATCGAAGCCAGGAAGAGCATTTAAGGGACAAGATGGCTTACACGGAGGAACAGATGCAGTTTATCTTCGGGGAGGTGGCGGCCTACCTCTCCAACAAGGCTATGGAAGTGGACGTGTGGGGACATGTGACCAGGCTGGAGGGCGCGATCCGGGAATACATAAAGGAGGCCTATGAATATCGGGAAAACTCCTTCCGTTCGGATCCAGAGTATTATATTGATTATTTCGAGATGCGGATGGACCAGTGTAAGACGCTCTACAATCTGCATTCCGGGATGTGGTGGTTGCGCGTCGTACCGGAACAGGCGGGCCCGCTGGCAGAATATATGCTTTATTTGGCAGAACATGTGACGGAACTCAATGTGCCGGAGCCGCAGCTTGAGCGGCTGGAGCAAGATCGGAAGAGCGTCGTGTAGGGAAAG
>CAJUOF010000121.1 GCA_910587905.1 uncultured Lachnospiraceae bacterium | reverse complement strand
TACATGATCACCTCTCTGCTCAATGATATTATCACGATGACTGCCATGCAGAGCAGCAAGCAGCATCTGGAGATGGTGTTTGATCTCGACCCGAAGATACCGGCAGTTTTGATCGGGGATGTGGAAAAGATTTCCCATGTTCTTAAAATCCTGCTGGAGAATGCTCTTAAGTTCACGGAAGAGGGCGGCTTGAATGTGTGTATTGAATTCCGGCGGGAGAGCTATGGGATCAATCTGCTCATAGATGTCTGTGATACGGGAATCGGCATGACGGATTCCCAGCTTGCGCAGATGTGTGATGATTTTTACCAGGCGGAATCTGGGAGCAGCCGCTTTGCGGGCGGGCTGGGACTTGGCCTTCCCATTGCCAGGGGACTTCTCCATGCCATGGGTGGATTTGTCTCGTTTGACAGCAAGGAGCAGCAGGGTCTGCAGGCCCATATTACGATTCCCCAGGGTGTGGAGAACGACAGGCAGGCTCTGTCGATCTTTGACCCGGGCCGGCTGTGCATTGCCTGTTATTTTCGACCGGAGAAGTATGCCAGCGACGAGGTTCGCAGATATTATGACAATATGATCCTCCATATGGTGGAGGGGCTTGGCATTGAGGGATATCAGGTCCACAATTTTGAAGGACTTCTCAAGCTGCAAAATAATCATGCGCTGACGCATGTGTTTATTGCACAGGCGGAATATGAAGAGAACACTGCTTATTATGAAGAGCTGGCTGCCACGCTCCAGGTGGTGGTGATTGCAGAACGAGAATTTATGCTAGACAGGGACAGCAGGCTTCTGGTGGTCCACAAGCCGTTCTTTGCCCTTTCTGTGGTGAATCTGCTCAACGGTGAGGCGGGAGCGAACGGCTTTGGGGAGGCGCAGGCTGCAGGCCGACGGCCTTTTTCCTGTGAGGGGGTCCGGGTACTGGCCGTGGACGACGAGGAAATGAACCTGGTGGTAGCGAAGGGAGTTCTGGGAAGCTATGGAATTCAGGTGGATACCTGTCTGAGCGGGAAGGAGGCGGTGGAACGGTGTGCTTCCACGGCGTATGACATGGTTTTCTTAGATCATATGATGCCTGGCTTTGACGGGGTGCAGACATTGAAGCAAATTCGTGAGCTCAATGGTGGAATGTATCAGGATTTGCCGGTGATTGCCTTGACAGCCAATACCATCAGCGGTGCAAGAGAAATGTTCCGGCAGGAAGGGTTTACGGAATTTATTCCGAAGCCCATTGAGCGGCCTGTTTTGGAGCGGGTGCTGCATAAGGTCTTGCCGGAGGAATGTGTTCAGTATGGGGAGGTTCCTATGCATGGGGAGGCGCCCCTGAACGAAGAGGTGCAGGCGAAGAAGAGGAAATCGGAAGAGGGCAGATTCAAAGAGGGGAAACCGGAAGAGAGGAAGCCTGCGGAGACGGAACCGGAAGAGATGGAAGCCGGAGAATGTAGGGAGGAAGGGAAGACGGCTTTGGAAGAAGCCGTGTTGGAGGAAGCCGCACCGGAAGAAACTCATTCGGAAGAAGAGCGCTTGGAAGAAGAGCATCGAGAAGAGGAATATTTGGAAGACAGCTCCGAGGAAGAAGATCGTTTAGAGAAGGCTGCTTCCGGGGAGGAATACTCGCTGTCTTTTGAGCCTTTGAAGAAGATTGGCATCAATGTGCCTTTGGGATTGGATTACTGTTGCGGGGAGGAAGGATTTTATCTGGAAATGCTGCACATGTTCTGTGACCAGGCCGTAGAGAAGAGGGCGGAAATAGTTTTCCTGTATGAGACCGGCAACTGGGCCGATTATGCGGTCAAGGTTCATGCGCTGAAAAGCACGTCGCTGACCATCGGTGCGGAACCGCTTGCGGATCAGGCAAGGCTTCTGGAGCAGGCCGGGAAAAAGGGCAATGTGGAGTATATCCGGCACGGGCATCCCGATTTGCTTCGCCTGTACGACGAGGTATGTGAGACCATTGCCGGATTATAATTGAAAAACGGGAGGAAGCACTGGGTGTTGAAAAAGTGGTTTGAGATAATTTTTGACCATCGGATCGGCCTTCGAGAGCGCATGTTCCGTGTGGTTACGGCAATCAGTATGGTTGCGTTGGCGATCATATTGTTAATGGGAAGGAATTGGGTGAATCTGCTGATCCTGGTGGTGAGTCTTGCCTGTATAGCGGCAGTTGTGAGGATCAGTATCCGAAAAGAATGTATCAATGCGGGGGCCACGGTCATTACGGTACTGCTTCTTTTGTTGTTTCCGGTTAGCTTTTTTTCGGCAGGAGGCTTTTATAGTGGAGTGCCGGAATGGTTTGTGCTCTGCTTTATTTACATTGGCATTACAGTGGAGGGCAGGCGTAAGATTGTCTTTTTCCTGCTCTGCATGGTTGAGACGCTGCTTTGTTATTATATGAATTTTCATTTCCCGGAGGCTGCCACACAAAATACGGAGGCTCATTATTTTTTCTGTTCCGCGGTCTCCGTCATCCTGGTAGGGGTGATGACCAGTGTGCTGCTTTTGTTCCTGAACCGGCTTTATGAACGGGAAAATGAGATTTCCAGGCAGCAGAAAAAGGAGATTGAGGAGCTGAACAAGGCGGAGAATCATTTTTTCTCCAGCATGAGCCATGAGATCCGCACGCCGATCAATACAATCATCGGCTTAAATGAAATCATCCTGCGGGGAGACATTCCGGAGGACGTCGCTGAGAATGCGAGGAACATCCAGGGTGCCAGTAAGATGTTGCTTACATTGATCAACGATATCCTGGACTTGTCCAAAATCAAATCCGGAAAGATGGAGATCGTCAATGTTTCTTATGAGACGGGAGCGCTTTTTTCGGAGATCGTCAATATGGTCTGGGTGAAAGCGAAGGAGAAGGGGCTGCAATTTCAACTTCATGTAGATGCCTCGATTCCTAGCATGCTCTGCGGCGACGAGGTCCGGATCAAGCAGGTCCTGATCAATCTGCTGAACAATGCGGTGAAGTATACGAATGAAGGCTCTGTCACGTTTTCTATCTGGTGCGAGCGCCTGACCTTGAACCGAGTGCGGGTCTGGTATTCGGTGGAGGATACCGGACAGGGTGTGAAGAAGGAAAACATTCCTTATATCTTTAATGCGTTTAAACGGGTGAATGAGGAAAAAAACCGTCATATTGAAGGCACCGGGCTGGGTCTGAGTATCGTTCATCAGTTGGTGGGGCTCATGGGCGGAGAGATCAGCGTCAACAGTGTGTATACCAAAGGTTCGACCTTCCTGGTTATGTTGGACCAGGATATCGTGGATAATAAGGAGCTGGGAGTCTTTACGCTGGACTCCCGTGTGAGAGTCCGTGCAGGGGAGCAGTACAGGCAGAGCTTTGAGGCGCCGGAGGCGCACATTCTTGTGGTGGACGACAACGAAATGAATCTGATGGTGGTGCGGAAGCTCCTTTCGGCCACGAAGATTCATATTGACACGGCTATAAGCGGTGCCGAATGCCTGAGGCTGACACAGATCCAGCATTACGATGCCATTTTGATGGACCATCTGATGCCGGAGATGGACGGGATCCAGTGCCTTCATGCCCTGCAGTCACAGCCGGGGGGACTTTGCCGGAATGTGCCGGTGATCGCACTGACTGCCAATGCGGGAAGTGACAATCAACTGCTTTACCGGAAGGAGGGATTCAGCGGTTATCTGGCGAAGCCGGTGAGTGGAGCTTTGTTGGAGGCGAGCGTTTTGAGCATTCTTCCCAAGGGATTGGTGAAATTGAGCGAGTATGCCGGTCAGTCGGAAATCGGAAAGGATGTCCTGATTTTTGAACAGGCGAAGAGACGTTCTCTCATGGTGACAACGGACAGCGTATGCGATCTTCCGGAATCTCTGCGGAAGGCATATGATATTTCCGTATGTCCCTATTATGTCTGCACGGACCGAGGACGGTTTCTGGATGAGAAGGAGCTGAAGGCGGATGAGTTGCTTTTGCATATCGTTTCAGGGGAAAAAGGGTTTTCCCAGCCACCGGCGGTGGAGGACTATGAGCGGTTTTTTGCGGAGAAGCTGACGGAGGCCCAGAATGTGATCCACATTACCATGGCGAAGTATGTCAGCCAGGGATATTACAATGCCCTTGAGGCGGCGAAGTCCTTTGAGAACGTTACAGTTCTGGATTCCGGACATCTTTCCAGCAGCATGGGATTGGTGGTGCTTTATGCCGCTTCCATGGCGGAAAACCATGTTCCGAAGGCAGAGATCGTGAAAGTGGTGAAAAAGCTGAGACGTTATGTTTCCTCTGCTTTCATCATTGACAGCACGCATATGATGTGTCAGGCGGGCCATATCTCCAAACGGGTGCAAATTCTCTGCGACGCACTGCTCCTTCATCCGGTCATTTCCCTCAGAAAGAGCCGGATGGTCGTCAGCGGCATGGAGATGGGAGGCTTTGTCCACATTGTGAAGCGTTATGTGCGGAGGGTGCTCTCAAACACAAGGAATATCGACAGGAGGGTCCTTTTTATCACCTATGCGGGGTTGGAGGAGAGAAGTATCCGGCTCATTGAGCGCCTGGTACAACAGTACTGCCCCTTTGAGAGGGTCTATCTGAAGAAGGCATCTTCTGCCATTGCCTGCAACTGCGGGCCCGGTTCATTCGGCTTGTTGTTTATGAAAAAGAATGATGCTGCGCTCTCCTTGCCAGAAATGACAAGGCCGGATGCGTAGAAAGTATATGGACTGGCGGTGACGGTTCAGGCGGAGGCGGCCTATGAATATTTATATAGACAAATAAACGATAAAAAGGCAAAAGAAATGATTTATTTTCTTTTGAACCAAAAGAAAAAATACCGCCGGAGGCTGCCTGAAGATCAGGGCCTCCGGCGGTATCTGACTTTGCGGAAAGGGATCACGCGACTGCCCGGAACGGCTGTCTGCCTGCCGGCTCCTGTCCGGAGTCGTCTGCTGCAAAGTCCTCTGCCTGCGGTTCTGATTCTGCCGCGGTGACGGTCCTGGTGGTGCCGCCGGAGATATAGACCTTGCCGCACTCCGGGCAGATGCCGGTGTGGAGGGTGACGTCCTGGCTGACGACCCGGCGGTCCTCCCGCTCGGCCTTGGCCTGTTCCCGAACCACGTGCTCCTGCTCATGGCCGCGGACGGCAGAGGCGGCAGCCTCCGGGGCTACGTGGGTGGGCGTCTTAAAGGAAACGCCCATGTCGTCGGAGCCGTCCTGGTATTTCCGCTGCTTACAGGTCTGGCATTCCTCGCTGCCGTCGAGCTTTTCAAGCGCCTCATTCCCGGAAACGCCTTCCTCCTGTTTGGTAAGTCCCGGGACTTCTTCCGCATTTCCGGAAGCGGCAGGGAAGCCCGAGACAGCCGCAGCCTGGCCGGGATATTGGATCCGCATCCTCACCGCCAGTTCTTCCGGGGAGGTGCCCATCTGCATGAAGCCGGAAGCGGGAGTCCCTTCGGCTGCCGGGGAATCTGCGGCCGGAGCTGTCAGAAACAGCCGGCCGCCCCAGGAAAGGGCCGGCCGGGAGACGGAGGACGCATTTTCGGGAGCTGTTCCGGAAACGGCCTTCTCTGCCTGCGGTGCAGAGACACGCTCCGTATCCTGCACGGGATGTCTCTGCACCCTGCGGACGGAAGAAATGGCGGAAGCAGAACCATAGCGGTACATGGAATAATAAGGATTCATGGCTGAAATGCTGTTTAACATATCGCTCACCTTTCTTTTACAGAAATATTTTCCTGGGCGCATCGTCTGTTCTCATCCTTATTTTAGCGGAATTTCCACAAAATTACAAGATGATATCTATGATAAATCATATCGTCCCGTATGGAATACAGTGAAATTTTCATGGAATTTTTGGGGGAGAAGGGTTACAATATTTTATAGACGGATCAGGGAGATTTGTATGAAAACGGCTTTGTGGTATTATTTCCTGTTTATTAATATGCTGAGTTTTTTCCTGATGGGGGAGGACAAGAGACGGGCCCGGAGGGGAAGGTACCGCATTGCGGAGAAGCGCCTGTTTCTGGCGGCGACTCTGGGCGGAGCCTTCGGCGGAACCCTCGGTATGTATGCCTTCCGCCATAAGACGAGGCACCGGAAGTTTCGCCTGGGATTTCCGCTTCTGGCCCTTCTGTGGGCCGCCGCCCTCTGGGCTCTGGGCCGCGTTCCCGTGTCTGGGATCGGCCGGTAGGCGCGGGCGCGTCCCAGAGCACAAAGGGCGGCGCTGTGGACGCGGAGACTTATTTGTAGATGTAGACGTATTCCGTATAGGCGTAACAGCCGTCCTTGTTGTCGTAGGAGGACTCTTTGACCAGGTCCCCGTCGGAGTCGTACTCGTAGATGGTTTTCGTGGTATACGTGGAAGGATCCTTTTCCTCGCCGTCGATGATGCGGTACCACAGGAGACTGGAAGTGAGCCGTCCCTGGCCGTCGTATTCGTTGTCATAGGTGTAATAGCTGTACTCGCCGTTTACCTTGATGGCATCTGCCGTCACGTTAGCTTCCCGGAGGGCGTATTCGTGGCTGGCGGCCTTATTTCCCTGCTCGTCGTACTCATATTCAAAATATTGGCTGACGTAGACAGGATTCATAGCAATCTCGCTGCGGTTTAAGAGCCTGGAATCCGCGTCGTAGGTGTATTGATAAACATATAAAGGAATCTGTTCCCCGGTGTGGGTGTCGTACCAGGTCTTGGAGATCACGTTGCCGTTTTCGTCGTACTGGTAATCTCCGTAGGCATGGAGCAGGTCATCCGTCCCGTAAGCACGGTGCTCCGCCAGGCATTCCCGGCCGTTTTCGTCATATTGGTAGTCGGTATATTTGTATTCGTTTCCGAGATCATCGTATTCCATTTCCCGGGTCAGGCGTCCCTCATCACCGTAGGTAAATTCACCGGAAAGGTCGCCCTGCCAGTAGTCCTTTTTCTGATACAAGGTCTTCTGCGTCTGTTCTGTCTCCGCCAGGAGGATTCCGTCCTTCGTCAGGAACGCTTCCGTATACTCATAATTGGTCGTGGATTCGGAACCGCCGGAACAGATGGTCTCTGTCAGGATATTTCCGCAGTCGGCGATGGAACGGCTGCTCTTATCATAGGTATATTCCTGCTCGTAGCTGACGGTGCCGTCCGAATCGGTGAAAGTATAACGGGAGGATGCGATATAACCGTCCTCGTATTGGTATTCGGTGAGGGCGAAAGCCGAAGTGTCCGTAAATCCGGCTTTCATGGACTTGACAGTCCCGTCGGAATGAAACTCCAGCTCATAGGTGCAGTTGGAGCCGGAAGGGGCGGACATCTGCGTCACCCTGCCGTCGGGATCGCAGGTGTAGGTGATATCCTCCGTCACCGGGCTTTCCGGCATTTCCTCCAGGGTCTGCCGCGAGGCGTAATGTGACCGGTTGCCGTTTTCGTCATACTGGTAATCCCGCTCGATGGTGATACCCTGGCCGGTGATCTCCTGCACGGAATGGACGATGTGGCCGGAGGAGTCGTAGTCGTCCTCCATGGTCTGGTACAGGGAGCCGTCCGCATAGGCATAGGAAGTCAGGTGGAAGCCGTCGGCCTGGTAGGTCAGGGTGATGTTGTCTCCTTCGCTGCTCCTCTCCGCAGGCGTGATCGACGTGAGGAGAGGGATCACGGTCTGTGCGTCCGCCGGAAGGTCCTGTTTTTCTCCGGAAGCCGGTGTGCTCTGCCCGGCCGGTGTAGTTTGCCCACTGTCTGCAGTCTGTCCTCCGGCCTTTTCTTTTCCGGGACGGAGGATTAGGACCGCGATGACCGCGATCAGAAGGGCGGCTACAAATACAGACAGGCCGATGATCAGGCCCGTTTTCTTTTTGGGCGGAGGCAGAGGGGGCTGCCCGGAACCTCCGGAAGCGGGGGCATTATTTTGGGCGACGTCAGCCGCCGGTATGGAACGGCCGCAGCCTGCACAGAATTTTGCGTGATCCGGCACATTTGCGCCGCAATTGGGACAAAACATAGAGGGTTCCTCCTTTTTGGATTCCTTAACGCTTATTATATTCGCTATTTCCCTTTGATTCAATCTTTTCTTAATGTTAATATCGCTGGATAATAAAAAAGCTTCCCACGTTTTTTAGGACGTGGGAAGACTTGACAGTTTATGGTGCTGCAGGTGACGGGTTTTTAGCAGGTGGCTCCGCCCTTCATGTGTTTCTGGGCGGCGATATTCTCGGCCTTGCGGTCTAAAAGATCGTTGGCGAGGAGCTGTTCCTGCACGTTTTCAAAGCCGAGGCGCTCCACCGTGTCGGCGAACCGCTCGCCGGTGATCCCCTGTTCGCGGAAGAGGAGGATGGCCTTCTCCACCACGGCCAGGACCTCGTCCTTGTCGGTGAAGATCCTGTCCAGGAAGCGGCCCCGGGCCGTCTTTTTGCCCCAGCGTCCGCCGATGTAGATCCGGTAGCCGTCGGTGTAGTCCTCGAAGGCGCCGAAAGGACAGAAGCCATGGCAGCGTCCGCAGTGGTTGCAGGCGTTCTCGTCGATGGTGATCTTTCCGTCCACCAGTTTCGCCACGTGGATGGGACAGTTCTTCTCCACCTGGCAGTTCTTGCAGCTTCTGCATTTCTCCAGGTTGACGAGGGGCACCCGCTGGCCGATGATGCCTAAGTCGTTGAGGTCGGGCTTCACGCAGTTGTTGGGACAGCCGCCCACGGCGATCTTGAACTTGTGGGGCAGCTTCACGTCCGCATAGCCGTGGAAGAACCGCTCGTGGATCTCCTCCGACAGGGCGAAGGTGTCGATGAGGCCGTATTGGCAGGTGGTTCCCTTGCAGGAGACCACGGGCCGCACTTTGGAGCCGGTCCCGCCGGTCTCCAAGCCCCGCTCCATCAGGTATTCCCGGAGGGGCTCGATGTTGTCGAAGGGAACGCCCTGGATCTCCATGGTCAGGCGGGAGGTCATGGTCACCTCGCCGCTTCCGAACAGTTCGGCTGCGTCGGCGATGGTCCTCGCCTCCTCGCCGGTGATCTTTCCGTTGCGGGTGATCACCCGGCCGTTGAATTTATCCGGCGTCCGTTTGTCTTTGAGGAAGCCGAGGGCCTTGACCCGGGTCTCCTCCGCCTTGGGGACGGCGGTTCCGGCAGTCTTAATCTTTACGTCATTGAAGGAGAGGCCGCCCTCCAGCACCACCGTGTTCGTATAACCGAAATGGCGCAGGCGGTTCTGCAGGAAGTAGCCCCGCTTGCCCTTGGCGCAGACGAGGAGCAGCTTCGCATCCTTGTCGATGCCCTCCAGAGGTCCGTTCACCTCGGCCAGCTTGATGTACTGGGCTCCGGTGACGGAGGGGGCGAGAGCCACGTCCAGCACCCGGTAATCCTTCGCCTCCCCGGCGGCGTACTGGGCGGGAGTCATGCTCACGAAATCCCCGTTCAGCTTGTTGAGCAGCACGTAGACCGCCTGCACCAGGGGATGGATGGCCGTGGAGAAGGGCGGCGCATAGGCGAAATCCGCATTCTCGAAGTCTTCCAGCCTTGCTCCCATGGTGATGCCCATGACGGCGATGTCCACCATCTTGTCCACGGCCCCGGGGCCGAAGACCTGCAGGCCGAGAAGCTTATGGCTCTCCCTGTCGGCGATCAGCTTGGTGGCGAAGAAGGAGGCGTCCGGATAATAATGGGCCTTGTCGTCGGTCACCATGAGGGCCGTCTCCACTTGATATCCGGCGGCCTTCGCCTGAGCCTCGGTCAGTCCCGTGCGGCCGCAGTTTAAGCCCGGCAGCTTGATGACGCCGGTGCCAAGGATGCCGGGATGGGAATGATCCTTTCCGGCAAGGACCTGGGCCAGGGTCCGGCCCTCCATGTTGGCGGAGGAACCCATGGGGGACCACTGGGGGGCACCGGTGATCCGGTTCGTGATCTGGACGCAGTCTCCGGCCGCATAAACGTCCGGCAGATTGGTCTTCATGGTCCGATCCACCACGATGGTGCCCCGGTTCATCTCGATGCCGCTCCCCTCAAGGAACTGGGTATTGGGGCGGACGCCGGCGGCCATGACCACCACGCCGCAGGAGAAGAGACCGGCGGTGGTCTTGATGCCCGTGACCTGGCCCTCCCCGGTGATCTCTTCGCCCTTCACGCTGGTGATGACCCGGATGCCCTGCTTTAACAGGTGCTTTTTGCCGTAGGCGGCCATCTCCTCGTCCAGGATGTTGGGGAGGATCTGGGGGGCGAAGTCCACCACCGTGACAGAGACGCCCTTCTGTTTCAGGTTTTCGGCGATCTCCAGGCCGATGAAGCCGGCGCCCACCACCACCGCCTTTTTGACGGATTTTTCTTCCACGTAGGAGCGCAGGGCGATGGCGTCGTCCGGAGTGCGCATGGTGAAGACGCCGGGCAGATTGATCCCCGGCAGGGGGGGCACGGCGGGGGAGGCCCCGGTGGCGATGACCAGTTTGTCATAGGAATAAGATTCCTGGGCTCCGGTTTTTAAATCTTTCACATCCACGGTCTTTGCATCCGCATGGACGGCGACGGCCTCTTTTTCCGTCAGCACCGTGACACCCGTGAGACCGGAATATTTTGCGGGCGTGTTGACGATCAGCTCGTCCCGCTCCTCGATGAGCCCGCCCACATAGTAGGGAAGGCCGCAGCCGGCATAGGAAATGTCGGCGCCCTTGGTGATGACGGTGACCTCAGCGTCCCGGTTCTCCCGTTTCAGCTTGGCGGCCGTCTTGGTTCCGGCGGCGACGCCGCCGATGATCAGGATTTTCATAGAAACAAAACCTCCTTTATGCAGATAATTCTCTTATAGAAAAGTATAACACAAACCAGGGACTATTTTTCAAAATATTCGGCCACTTCCTTCAAATGTTTGATGACGGGAAGGTGCTGGGGACAGACGCCCTCGCACTGGCCGCATTCCACGCAGTCGCTGGCCTTTCCGAACACGGTGGTCAGGCGGGAATAATATTCTCCCTGGGGAGTCCACCGCTTGGTCTTAAGTTCCTGCTTGTCCGTATTATATAAGGAAAAATATTTGGGGATGGCGATGTTCTGGGGGCAGCCGTCGGTGCAGTAGGAGCAGCCGGTACAGGGAACGGCGATGTTCTTATTGATAATGGACACCGCTTTTTTGATAATCTCTTTTTCCGTATCATCCACGGGAACCGGCTCGCTCATGTATCCGGTGTTGTCCAAGAGCTGCTCCATGTCGCTCATGCCGCTGAGGACCATCATGACGCCGTCCAGGCTGGCGGCAAAGCGGATCGCCCAGGAGGGAACGGACATGTCCGGATGATGCTCCTGAAAGAGCGCTTCGGCCTCGTCGGGGATCCGGGCCAGGGTGCCGCCCTTGACCGGCTCCATGACGATGACCGGCTTCCCGTGCTTTACGGCCACCTCGTAGCATTTCCTGGACTGGACGCCTTCGCTGTCCCAGTCCAGGTAGTTGATCTGGAGCTGGACGAATTCCATCTCCGGATGGTCGGTGAGGACCTGGTCCAAAAGCTCGGGGCTGTCGTGGAAGGAAAAGCCGATCTTCTTCACAAGCCCCTGGGCCTTCTTTTCTTTCAGCCAGGTAAAGCAGTCCAGCCGGTTAAAGATCTCGTAATGATCTGCGCCGATGTCGTGGAGCAGATAGTAATCGAAATAGTCCACCCGGGTCTTTTTCATCTGCTCGTTAAAAATGCGGTCCCGGTCCTCCTTGGTCTTTAGGAAGGGGGCGGGAAGCTTGTCGGCCAGGGTGAAGCTGTCCCTGGGATGGCGGCTCACCAGGGCCTCGCCGGCGGCATTTTCGCTCTGGAAGCCGCAGTACATCCAGGCGGTGTCGAAATAGGTGAAGCCCTTCTCCAAGAATGCATCGACCATTTTCTTTGTCTGTTCGATGTCGATTTTCGCAGGATCGTTGGGATCGAGAGAGGGAAGCCTCATTAGTCCGAAACCAAGTTTTTTTGTGCTTATCATGATATCCTCCTGTTTTGAATGTATGAAAATGATGGTGTCGGCAGTTTAAGATTTTTTGCGGCCGGCCTGCAGCTCCAGTTCACGAAAGTCGATCCACAGGTCTTCATAAATGCCGACTTTTATTTTGTCCCGGAAGGTGTAGGCCGTGGTCCTGAATTTATCCTCTTTCTCCAGGAGATAGACGTAGACGGATCGGTCCATCGGGTTGACGATCCAGTATTCCCTCACTCCGGCGTCCGTATACAGATTCAGCTTGCGGACATAGTCATGGCCGGGATTGCCGGGGGAGACGATTTCAATGATCCAGTCCGGCGCACCGGTGCATCCTCTGTCCGTCAGCTTGCCCGGATCGCAGATCACGCTGATGTCCGGCTCCACGACGGTCCTGTCACTTTCCTCGAACAATTTAACGGCGAAGGGGGCCGGGTAGACCTCGCAGGGGCCGTCTTTGGAGCGGAAGTAGTCCCGGATGGCTGCGGAAATCTCCATTAATATTTTTTGATGCATCCTGCTGGGGGCGGCCTGGAGATAGAACCGGCCGTCGATCAGTTCTTCCCGGACATCCTCCGGAAGGCTGTAATAATCCTCCTCCGTATAGATCCCTGTTTGGGCCCATGCTCCTGACATGATGGTATTCCTCCTTTTCCGGCGGCCGACAGGGTTCGCCCGCCGATCATTTCCAAACTGACGTAACTAATGTAATCATACCTTACGGCGGGCCGGGTTGTAAAGGAGAATCCGGCGGTTTTCTTGACATTTTGTTTCTGCCGTGGTATCCTAGGATACGTTGCAAAGCCCATGGTTCCGGGGCTTTTTCACAAAACTATCGTGTGTTCGAGACCTTCCACACGTAAAACAAAACTAAAGGAGACAATTGAATATGAAAGAAAGAGAAGCAGCATCCAAGGCAGTATTATTTACCGTGCAGGCGGCATTGATCGCAGCCATCTACGTGGCGCTGACCGTGCCCCTGGCACCGGTTTCCTTCGGGCCGATCCAGTTTCGGATTTCCGAGGCCCTCGTGATCCTGCCGTATTTCACTCCGGCGGCGGTGCCGGGCGTGTTTGCAGGCTGTCTGATCTCCAACCTTCTGGGGAGCGGCGTGGTGCTGGACATCGTATTCGGGAGCCTGGCGACCCTGATCGGGGCCGTCTGCTCGTACCTGGTCCGCAGGCACAAGTTCCTGGTGTGCGTGCCGCCGATCCTTTCCAACGTCCTGATTATTCCCTGGGTGCTTCGGATCGCCTACGGTGCGCCGGACGCAATCTGGTGGATGATGGTCACGGTGGGGATCGGCGAGGTCCTGGCCGTCGCCGTCCTGGGAAACAGTCTGCTGCTCCTGCTGGAGCGCTACCGCACATTAATTTTTGGACGGCACCAGGCATAAAAAGAATGAGCGATGAGTTTGAATCAGCCGGATCAGTTCTGTGGTCCGGCTGATTTATGTTACGAAGGATCCAGGGAAACGCGCCGGCACCCAAGGGTATGCTACGCGATACCCCAAGGGCATGCTTCGCGATACCCCAAGGGCATGCTTCGCGATGATGTGTTTCATCGGATTGTAACGGCGGAACGTACATGTTATAATAAAAAAATAGAGAAAGGCAGTGTCTAGCGGTAAAAGGGGGATGGGATCTCATGACGAAGCTCCGCTGTGTCGTAGAGAGGATCACGTACCAGAATCCGGAGAATGGCTATTCGGTACTAAAAGTGCGGGTGAAGGGGTATCAGGAGCTGGTGCCTCTGGTGGGAAATCTGGTGGATGTCACGGTGGGCTCCGTGCTTTTGGTGGACGGAAATTGGAAGGTGGATGCAAAATACGGCCGTCAGTTTCAGGCAGAGCGATGGGAGGAAACCATGCCTGCAACTGTATATGGCATGGAGAAGTATCTTGGCTCCGGCTTAATTAAAGGAGTGGGCCCCAAATTTGCAAAGCGGATTGTAGGACATTTCGGTACGGAGACCCTGGAGGTGATTGAGACAGAGATTGAACGGCTCTTGGAGATTCCGGGGATCGGAAAGCGGCGGGTAGAACAGATCCGGGAGGGATGGGAGCGGCAGAAGGAGATCAAGAATGTCATGTTGTTTCTGCAGGACCACGGCGTCAGCACGGCCTTTGCCGCCAGGATCTATCGCCGGTATGGAAATGAGAGTGTTCCGAAGGTGAAGGAGAATCCCTTTCGGCTGGCGGACGATATCTGGGGGATCGGTTTTAAGACGGCGGATGTCATCGCGGAGAAGCTGGGTTTTGAGAAGGAAAGTTTTGTTCGCCTGCGAAGCGGGATCATGTATACCCTGAGCCGGCTGGCAGATGAAGGCCATGTGTACGGAGAGCGGGGACAGCTCTTAAAAAGGGCGGCAGAGCTTTTGGAAGCGGACGAGACGGTTCTGGTCATGACCATGGATCAGATGTTAAAGGATCAAGATCTGATCCTGGAAACGAAGATTTCTTTTGACGAGACAGTGGGAGACGATGTCCGGACGGATGCGGTCTATCTTCCGCCTTTCTATTTTGCGGAGATCGGTGTAGCCAACGGGCTCCTGCGCCTGAAGCGGGAACCGGCCGGGGACCGGCTGTGGGCGAGTCTGGCAAAAGCGCGGGCGGAGACGGGAAACCCGGAGCTTTCCGTGAATGTATCCCATATTGAGGAATTGGTACATATGACTTATGATGAGGTACAGGGAGAGGCTATCCGGCTGTCAGCATTCTCAAAAGTAATGGTAATAACCGGAGGACCAGGTACGGGAAAGACGACGGTAACGCGGGGAATTATCGCCGCGCTGAAAGCTGGCGGCTTGCGGATCCTTCTGGCAGCGCCTACAGGAAGGGCGGCAAAGCGTATGACGGAGACCACAGGGCTTCCGGCAAAGACCATTCATCGGCTGCTGGAGTTTAAACCACCGGAGGGCTATCAAAAAAATGAAGAGCAGCCGCTGGCGGGGGATGTGCTGATTGTGGACGAGTGCTCTATGATTGATTTGATTCTGATGAATTCTCTGCTGAAAGCGATTCCCTCCGGGATGCGGTTGATTCTGGTGGGCGATATTGATCAGCTCCCCTCTGTGGGTGCCGGAAATGTGCTGCGGGATATCATTGACTCAGGACAGTTTCCGGTGGTGCGGCTGACCAGGATTTTTCGCCAGTCCGCAGAGAGCCGGATCATCATGAACGCCCACCGGGTCAACGATGGGAAGATGCCGGACATTTCCAACGGGTCCCACACGGATTTCTTTTTTATCGAGAGGGGGGAGCCGGAGGCGGCAGTTTCGGAGATTGTGGATCTGGTGAGACGGCGTCTTCCCCAGTACTATCATGTGCCTTCTTCCCGGATTCAGGTGCTAACGCCCATGCAGCGGGGCATTGCGGGCGCCGCCAATCTGAATATGGCTCTGCAGGAGGCGTTGAATCCCGGCGGCGAGGGGCTTAGGAGGAGCGGCATGGTCTTTCGCAGAGACGACAAGGTCATGCAGATTAAGAATAATTACGATAAAGAAGTTTTTAACGGTGATATCGGGGTCATTGATTCGGTGAATCAGGAAGAGAGGACGCTGATCGTCCTTTTTGACGATCGTTATGTGGAATATGACTTGACAGAGCTTGACGAACTGGTCCATGCCTACGCAGTTACCATCCACAAAGCGCAGGGTTCCGAATATCCGGTGGTGGTCATGCCTGTGCTCATGAGTCATTTTGCCATGCTGCAGCGGAATCTGATTTATACGGGGATAACCAGAGCAAAAAAGATTTTGGTGTTGGTGGGAACAAAGAGGGCGCTGGCTTATGCGGTGCGGAATGTGACGGTGAACAGACGTAACACGATGTTGGGAAAACGACTGAACGCGGTGCCGGAGAATCCGCGGAATGAGGAACGGGAGGCGTTTCAATGAAGGATTTGGAGAAGCTTGCCGCCGAGTGTACGGCGGAGCTTGAGGCGATTGGGATTCGGTGTGGGAGTGTGAGAAGCTGGTCTGTCAACCGTCGGGCGAAAAGCCGCTGGGGCCAGTGCAGGCCGGCGGCGAGGGGAGTTTTTGATATTGAAATTTCAGAGCGGCTTCTGGGGGACGAGGTGGATGAAATTGCGGTCAAGACAACCATTATCCATGAGCTTTTGCATACGGTGGACGGGTGTCTGGGCCATAAAGGGAAATGGAGACTGCTGGCGGAGCTGGTGGGGAGGGAATATCCTCAGTATCAGATCAAGCGGACCTCATCCTGTGAGGAGAAGGGACTTTCGCAACTTTCACAGGAAGAAAAACCGTGGGGAGAGGCTCCTCTGTCACAGGCTGCTTTGACCAGGCAGGCCAGATACAGGATTACCTGCACAGGCTGCGGCGTACAGGCTTACAGACAGAGGGCAAGCAAGCTGATCAGGAGGCCGGAGGACTTTCGCTGCGGAAGATGCGGGGGGAGGCTTAAGGTGGAAATGAGAGTAATTTAAAATAAGGACTTTACAAAATATTTCTATATAGTATAATCCTATACAGGAGGGATTTTCATGGATATTCAAGGAGGCAATCTTGTCTCACAGATTAAGCGGCTCAGTGACAGGATCTTTGAGCGTATTTTAACGGAACAGAGCATTGACGCATTTAATGGGGCACAGGGAAGGATTCTCTATGTGCTGTGGCAGGAGGAACACATTTCTTTTACGGAGCTTGCCGACAAGACGGGACTTGCGGCCACGACCCTTACGGGTATGATTGACCGCATGGAAGAGTCCGGGCTGGTCCGCCGCATTCCGGATGAGAGTGACCGCCGAAAGACATTGCTCACCCTGACGGCAAAGGCTTGGAAGCTGCAGCAGGCATATATGGCTGTGTCCGACCGGATGACTTCAATTTTTTATGCGGGTTTTACGGAGACAGAGATTGTGCAAAGTGAAGCACTGTTGGGCCGGGTTCATGAAAATCTGAAACGATATGAAGGGAAAGGATGAAAGGTTATGGATCAGAAGGTAAGGAATTATGTAACGGAGAAGGTAAAGGAACTGACAGGGGCCGTGTCCTGCTCGGCGGAGGCGAAGGCGGCAGGGCAGGCTTGGCTGGACAGCGCCGGGACAGACCGTGAGGCGGAAGAGACAAAGAAACTGATCGCGGAGCTTGAGATGGACATCATGCCGGTGGAAGGGTTGATTGCGTTTGCGGAGTCCGAGGCGGGAGTTCAGGTGTTCGGCGCGGATACGGCGAAAAACGTGGCCGCCCACGGGAGAGAGCTCCAGGCGTCCGGTGAAAAATACTGCGACTGCCCCGCCTGCGCGGCAGCAGCGGCGATCCTTGAAAAGAAGGGGGAACTTCTCTAAAATTAAATGGGCCGCCGCCGGGTATATCAAAAAGCAAACGATCGGCGTGTTTTAAGTCGCGTTTGCGCTGGACATACCCGGCGGCGGCCGGTTTTCATTTAACGATTCTTCTGCCGAAGCTGTTTCAGCCGTTTCATCACGGGATTCTTTTTCCCAAAATAATCCTTCAGACGGCAGTATTCCTGGTAAAGGGCTTCATAGACGGCCACGTGCTCCGGAATGGGCCGGTAGGATTCCTCCCTCATACGGCTCATGGCCTCGGCGGCGTCGAAGATGGAATCATAGCCGCCCTTTTCGGAACCGGCGGCGACGGCGGCATACATGGCGGCGCCCAGGGCGGCCGTCTGGTCGGAGGCGGAAACCTTGATTTCCCGGTTGGTGATGTCTGCGAAGATCTGCATGAGCATGGGATTTTTCTCTGCAATGCCGCCGCAGGCGCGGATTTCGTTCACGGGTACTGCATGCTCAAAGGCTTCCATGATCAGGCGGGTTCCGAAACCTGTGGCCTCGATGAGTGTCCGGTAAATCTCCTCAGGGAGCGTCGCAAGGGTGCAGCCCACGATCATTCCGGATAAGTCGACGCTGACGAAGGGGGTTTTGTTTCCATTCCACCAATCCAGGGCCAGAAGGCCGCTTTCACCGGGAGCCAGCTTTCCGGCCAGGCGGGTGAGATATTCGTGGATGCCTAAACCCTCGGCTTTGGCGGCTTCTTTATAGGAAGCGGGAACGCAGTTGTCCACGAACCAGCCGAAGATGTCGCCGACTCCGGCCAAGCCGGATTCCAGTGCATAGTAGCCGGGCATGATCCCGCCCTTCACGGCCCCGCAGACACCTTCACCGGAGTAAGGCGTTTCGCTGAGGGCAAGCTGTACACTTGACGTGCCGAGGATCAGCATCATCTGGCCCGGCTTTGCGATTCCACAGCCGGGAAGTCCCACGTGGGAGTCGATGATGCTTGCGCCCACGGCTGTCCCGGGCAGAAGGCCCAATGTCTCGGCCCAGGCTTCCGTCAACACGCCGATCCTGCCTCCCATGGGGCAGATATCCGTGGTGAGCTTGTCCTCCACATAAGTTTCCAGCCTGGGATCGAGGGCTTTTAGGAAATCGTGGCCGGGATATCCCTCATCCTCCATCCACATGGCCTTGTAGCCGGCCATGCTGGCGGAACGGCGGCGGGAACCGGTGAGCACGAGGGTCAGCCAGTCGCCGGCCTCCAGGATCTGATCGGCCCGCTCGTAGATTTCCGGGTCCTCCTTAAGAATCTGGAAGGCCTTGGGCAGCATAAGCTCGGAGGAAATTTTTCCGCCGTAGCGGGGCAGGTCGATCTCTCCCCGCTCCGTGAGCAGGGCATTGATCTCGTCGGCCTCCGGCTGAGCGGCATGGTGCTTCCAGAGCTTTACATAGGCATGGGGGCGATTTTCAAATTCCGGCAGCAGGCACAGGGGCGTCCCGTCCTGGTCGATGGGGAGAACCGTCGAAGCGGTGAAGTCGATGGCAAGACCGATGATGTCCTCCGGGGAAACCTCCGCCTGGCGGACTGCCGCGGGGACGGTCTCTTTAAGCACGTCCAGATAGTCCTGCGGATGCTCCAAAGCCCAGTCCACATCCAGCCGGACACCGCAGGGAAGCTCACGGTCCATCACTCCGTGGAAGTATTCTTTTACCGCCTGCGAGAGGATCGCTCCGGTGTCTGCCTCTGCCACCACTGCGCGGCCGGAAAGAGTGCCGTAGTCCAGCCCAATCACATATTTCTTCTTGTTCATAGAAAACCTCCTCCTGTAAAAATAATGGCTGTCTTAACTGACTAGTATTATATTCGGAATCAGAATTAAAGTCAATAAACAGGGGCTTTCACATGTAAAATCTGAAAATTTTGAGTTTATTACGGATTGACGAATACTATTTTTGAGATTAATATGTAATTAGAATACTTCATGATTATGGAAACGGACGGAGTAAGACAAAGAAAGGAATGGGTGAGCAAAGTGGGAATTATTGAGAAGATGAGATTGGACGGGAAAAAGGGATTTGTCACCGGTGCGGCGAGGGGCATCGGGAAGTGCACGGCGACGGCATTTGCGGAGGCCGGTGCGGACGTGGCAATCGTAGATATCGACGTCAAAGAGGCAGAAAAGACGGCGGCGGAGCTTGCGGAGAAGACCGGCAGGAAGGTGATTGCCATCGAGACGGACTGTACGGACCAGAAGCAGGTGGATGCCATGGTGGAGCGGGTCGTGAGGGAGCTTGGCGGATTGGACTTCTGTCATAACAATGCGGGAATCTGCATCAATGTTCCGGCGGAGGAGATGACTTTTGACCAGTGGTACAAGGTGCTCAATGTGAATCTGAACGGAGTGTTCCTCACAGATCTTGCGGCGGGGAAATATATGCTGGCCCACGGCGGCGGGTCGATCATCAACACGGCCTCCATGTCGGGGCACATTGTCAATGTTCCGCAGCCCCAGTGCGCATACAATGCCTCCAAGGCGGCCGTCATACAGCTCACCAAGTCGCTGGCCGTCGAGTGGGCGAAGCGAGGTGTGCGGGTGAACAGCATCAGCCCCGGATATATCGGAACGGAGCTGACGTTAAATGCGCCGAAGCTGATTCCGCTGATCGAGAAATGGAATGAGATGGCCCCGATGGGGAGAATGGGCAAGCCGGAGGAGCTGGAAGCAATCTGTGTCTATCTGGCCGGTGATGCCAGTTCCTTCACCACGGGCTCAGATTTTGTCATCGACGGGGCGTTCACCTGCTTCTGAATGGGGCCGGTGCACGACAAATAAGATAAGGCAATTGCGAAACTCGAAAGTCTGTCGAATATTCTGACAATATTTCCGGGAAAAGCCCTCTGCGCCGTGGAGGCAAGACCAGAGAAGACAGGAGGGACTCTTTCCCGAGTGGCTTCTGCGGTTCTGGGCTTGCTGGAACGCCTGGCGGTGCAGGCTTTGGACTGACATATTGCCAGAATATTCCTGCAATTTTATGTTTTGCAATTGCCTGACAAATAATATTCCTGCAAGGAGGGGATTACAGATGAGGATTGGAGTACCGAAAGAGATCAAAAACAACGAATTCCGGGTGGGGCTCACTCCCGGTGCGGTCAGTGCCTATGTCCAGGCCGGACACGGGGTGCTGGTGGAGGAAGGGGCCGGGCTGGGCTCCGGCTTTTCTGACGAGGAGTATCGGGCCGCCGGCGCCCAGATCGTGGCCGATGCGGCGAAGGTGTGGGCCGGTGCCGACATGATCGTCAAGGTGAAGGAGCCG
>CAJUOF010000120.1 GCA_910587905.1 uncultured Lachnospiraceae bacterium | reverse complement strand
TCTCTTATCTTCTGTCACAAGAGTTCCGTCCAAGTCTGTTGCCAGCAATCGATACTTCATAATTCCTCCATATTGGATTCCCTCTGTAAGCCAATCCCAATATCTGTCTTTACCGCGTTCCTATGCACCAAAAAGGCGGGACAGTTTTTTGAAACCGCCCTGCCTTTTTGTGTTTTTCGTCTCGTCATTCCATTTCCGTCTTTTTGACGCATAGCTTCTGTCGCCTTCGCTGTCCGCTCTGCTGTCACCTGAGATGTCCTCTTCGCTGTCTGCTTAAGATGTCCGCCTGTGCTGTCTCCATGAGGTCCGCCGGTATGTGCATCTTCTGTCCGCACCGGTGTCTCCTTCGCTGTCTCCAATGATGTCGCCCAAGATGTCTGTACTCTGACTATATCATGGGATTTTTTAGAAATCAAGGGCTTTTTCCCTGCATAAATGGATTTTGGCACATTCACAAAAAACCGTTCAGTTTCTCCGTTTTTTCTCTGTGCATTTTGCATGCCTAACTCTTTAAGAGAAATCTTGCATAGGTCCGAAAGGCTCCAGGAAGTGCGTAGCGCTCCCGCACGTCCTCTTTATCTGCAAAAAATCCTGCCCCTGTCTTTGTCCCTTTTTTAAGGAGAATATGATAGCCCCTCATCCTCCATTCCACATGGGAAAAGATATGCTTTGCAGCGGGAAGTGTCTCCAAAAGCTCCACATCCTCTTCCGCCACCCCCAGCCAATCCAGGGCCGCAGAAGCATCGAAATACCCGGCGGCTCCGGGAAGCTCATAGAGTCCGGCCAAAAGTCCTTTTTCCGGTCTTTTGTGGAGAAGCACCTGCTCTCCTCTTGTGACGACAAAAATGGTTCTCTCTTCGATGATTCTGGCCTTTTTCGGTGTCTTTACCGGAATTTCTTCCGTGAGCTTTCTCCTCCGCGCCAGACAGAGCCCCTTCAAAGGACACTCACAGCAATGGGGCTCCCCATTGGGTACACAGACAAGCGCCCCGATTTCCATCAATGCCTGATTGTAAATACCTGGCGCTCTCTTCGGCATGGTCCCGCGGATCAATTCCTCCATCTGTCTCTTCACCGACTGCTTCATGATATCCCCGCGGGCAGCCAAAAGTCTCGATACTACCCGCAGAACATTTCCGTCCACCGCAGGCTCCGGAATTCCGTAGGCAATGGAAGCGATAGCCCCTGCCGTATAACTTCCGATCCCAGGCAGCGAAAGAAGTTCCCCATAGGAAGCCGGCAGCTCCCCGCCGTAATGGGAGACCGTCTCTTCGGCCGCCCTTTTTAGATTCCTGGCCCGATTGTAATAGCCAAGCCCCTCCCACAGCTTGAGGAGCCGTTCCTCCTGCACCTCGGCAAGAGCGCGAATATCCGGGAGGGCCTCCAAAAAACGCTTGTAATAGCCCTTAACGGCCTCCACTCTGGTCTGCTGAAGCATGATTTCTGAGATCCACACATGGTAGGGTGTCGGCTCCTCCCTCCAGGGAAGGATTCTGGCATTTTCTTTAAACCAGAAAAGAAGCGGTTCTACGATTGCCCGCATCCGTTCTTCCTCCGACAGCGGCGCATCCTCCCGCTCAAACACCTCCAGACTCCCGAAAGCCAAAGGCCCTCCGTCATGAAACTCCTTATCACTCAAACCCTCGCCCAAGCGTATCTCCTCCCCGACCTACTCACAACAAAGACTACCGTTTTGCAGCGATAGCCTCGACCTCCACCAGTACGTCCTTGGGCAGTCTCGCCACCTCAACGCATGCCCTGGCAGGACACTCGGATTTAAAATATTCTGCATAAACAGCATTGACCTTCGCAAAATCATTCATATCTTTGATGAATACCGTGGTCTTCACCACATCCTCCGGCTTCGCCCCGGCGGCTGCCAGGAGATTCACCACGTTCTCCATGGACTGTCTGGTCTGAGCCTCAATCCCTTCGGGAATCTCGCCCGTGGCCGGATCCACCGGGATCTGACCGGATGCGAACACAAATCCATTGGCCTCAATAGCCTGAGAATAAGGGCCGATCGCCGCGGGAGCCTTGTCTGTGGAAATTACTCGTTTCATGATAACTTACCTCCTCATCATCTCTATGGTATCTGCTTTTGCATTTATCTGAATCTTCCCCTCCTTCAGGAGATGGCCCACCGCCCGCTTAAAGGCATTCTTACTGAGGCCCGTCTCCAATCGGATCAGGTCTGAATCAGATTTGTCTGTAAAGGGCAGTGTCCCACCGTAATCCTCGATCAAAGAATACACTGCCTCTGCGTCGATATTCATCTGCTTGTAGGCTTTTTTCCGAACACTTAAAACCAGTTTTCCATCCTTTCTCACTCTGGCCACCCGGGCCTCCACCGTCTCTCCTGGTTTCAGTTCCCGATCAAGTTCCACCGCCGGAACCATCCCAAAATATTTCCCGTCCACAGCCACAAAGCCACCCAGTTCCCGATTAATATCATAAAGAATTCCTGTCACCTGGTCATCTTTTTTATAAGGAGCATGTTCTGTCAGGTATTTCTCCACCCGCATGGTGGCACAGAGCCTTCTGCTCCGATCCAGATAAAGGGCAACATAAACCTTCTCGCCCTTTCTCACCTTCCACTTCTGCTCTTTAAAGGGCAGGAACAAGTCCCGCTCCAGGCCCCAATCCAGAAAGGCGCCGATACTCCCAGTCTCCGCCACCGTAAGAAGCCCAAGTTCCCCCAATATGAGAAGCGGTTCATTCACAGTGGCGATCAGCCGGTCTTCCGAATCTTTATAGAGAAAGACCTCCAACCGATCCCCGGTTTTGATCCCCTCCGGCACCTGCTTCTTCGGGAGAAGCACCCCGGTCCCCTCTTCCTCACTCTCCCCCAGATATACACCGTTTTCCCGTCTCCGGAGCACTTTAAGAGTCTGTTTCTTCCCAAGCTCTAACATCTTTTATCCTCTTATTTCCCTTCTGTCTTTCCCGCTCTGTCTTCTTTCTCCACTCATGGCTCCCCTCACACTGCCCAAAGTTCTCACATTCCGGCTTCAAGCACGGTATAAACCTGCCCTCCCGTCCCTTTCAGGACAACCGTGCAAACTTCCGCCTCTCTGTGAACAGCCGGCACGATCACGTCGCCATACCGGGCGGCATGTTGATAAGCTACCCGAAGTTTTTTGATATGGGAGACTGCAGGAAGCCATTCCTCCGCCATCTCAATATAATTGGCATTGTTCACGTGGCCGTTGGTATCGATGTGGACCTTCCGCACCGGAAACGCCTCAAACTCTGTCATTTCCTCCGGAATCCGTATCTTTCTTCCCACCTGTTCCATGGAAAGAGGCGGCTCTTCCCCATAGACAGCCACCGTCTGTGCATTCACCCGCTCCGGCCGCCCGGTCTCCACATTCATATAAACCCAGGTGGACGCAGCCCGGACAAGATCTTCCCCTGCCTGATCACGAATCACAAAATTCCGATAACCGTACATGGCTTTGAACCCACTTGCCCAGGTTCCTATGGCAATCTCCTCCATAAGCTTCGGCCTCCTCCTGATCTCAATCTGCCACGCGGACAGAAACCAGGCTCGTCCGATTTTCTTCATGGGCTCCACACCCACTCCCAGCTCTTCTGACTGAAAGGTGCTGCAATCCTGCATATAATGAACAGCGCTGCTGAGGCTTAGGAGTCCGTCCTCCCCGGTTTCGCTGTATCTGACTTTACTCATAAAGGAATACATGTGATTTTTCTCCTGACATCTTGACGATGT
>CAJUOF010000119.1 GCA_910587905.1 uncultured Lachnospiraceae bacterium | reverse complement strand
CTCAATGTGCCGGAGCCGCAGCTTGAGCGGCTGGAGCAGATGATTGAGGACATGGGGCGGGAGCCGTTGCCGGAAAGCAGGGAAGAGCTGGAGGGCAGGGCGATTCTGTATCATATCATGAAAAGCATTGAGGATTTTCTTCTGGTGAAGAAACGGTTTGTCGACGCCAGATTTCCGGAGAAAGCAAAAGAGCCGGAGGACGGGCAGACAAAAATAGAAGGGATTTCAGAATGAAGGCTCTTTCCCTCGGGAAAGAGCCTTTCTTATGATATGGTCGAATTCTGTCGGATATTTTGATCGTAAAGAAAGCAGGTGTATAATGAGCGGGTGTCCATTTCTTACCACTGCGGGCTGCCGGAATTCTTTCGGTCCGGCTGTGCTTATGGGACACGGCCGGTTCAGAAGAGGCGGTGAAGGGGGCCTTTCGTCCAATTGAGGAAAGGCTCCTCCTTTCGGAACATACGACAGGAGGGTTGACAGACAAGGATACTTGCACTAGACTGGAACTATGGGAGGGAAAGCGATGCATTATTCCATTCAGCAGTGGGTGCTGTTTTTTTATATTTATTGTTTTTTTGGCTGGTGTTTTGAGAGTACCTATGTATCTATCAGAAAGCGCCGTTTTGTAAACAGAGGCTTTCTCCATTCACCGATGCTGCCAATTTACGGTTCCGGAGCAGTGGTGATGCTGCTTGTCACGATGCAGATCAGAGGGCATGTGGTTTGGATGTTTTTTGCGGGAATGGTGGGAGCCACCTTGTTGGAACTTTTGGTGGGGCTTGCCATGGAAGCAATTTTCAAAGTAAAGTATTGGGATTACAGCAATCAGAGGATTCAATATAAAGGAGTGATCTGTCTGTCCTCATCCCTCTGCTGGGGATTGTTCACCGTGCTTCTGAATCAGTATATCCATAAGCCGGTGGAGGAATTTGTGTTGGGCCTTTCCTGGGTCACGGTTCTGGTGGTTGTGATCGTGGTATCTGTGATCTTTTTGTGCGACACGGTGGTGTCTGTAAAGGTCGCACTTGGAATTCGGGACATGCTGGATGCCAAGGCACGGTTCAGGAAAGAGGCCGCAGAGGTGGCGGAACAGCTCTCGGAACGGTTTGAGAGCATGAGAGAAAACTGGTCCGAATCCTTTGGGGACAGGCTTACAGAACTTGGGAAGACTCCTGTTGTCGAGCGTTTGAATACCCTGGCAGACGCCGTCAATGAACGCCTGAATGCTCTGGCAAAAATGGCGGGAGATCGGGAACAGGAGGAGATTCGTGTGCTGTCGGGACTCAGGGAACGGTTAAAATCTTTGAAGCGGGAAAATGAATCCCAGACAGAGCGGATGACTTATCTGAAGCTTAAGATGTTCCGCCGAAATCCTACGGCCACTTCCGGAAAATTTAGAGAAGAGTTTTCCCAGGTGCGGGAAGAGCAGCTTAACTGGTATGAGAAGCACAGACAGGAAAAGAAAAAGAGAAAAGGACAGTAAAGGCCGTACATAGAAAACACCCGCCGAAACGGGTGGAGTTTTAAAGGGGGGGACCCGGCGGCTCCCGCCGCCGGGTGTGAGTATGAAAAAGCTTTTTTATACCAACCTCAATTGGTATGCCTATAGTATACGGGGAAAATGTGACCAAACTATGTTCAGACTATGAAAAAAAGATGAAGAACATAAAAGAAAGTTTATGGAAAAAGAAAATTTCACAGGACTTTTGAAAATGGAATTGAAAAAACCGAAAAATTGTTTATAATATAAAGGATTGGAAGCGGGCAGCGAACAGCATAGGAGGAAGGAACATGTTATTATCTACAGATATCGGAATCGATTTGGGGACCGCCAGCATACTGGTTTATATAAAAGGAAAAGGTGTTGTACTGAAGGAACCCTCGGTGGTGGCCTTTGACAGGGACAGCAATCAGATCAAGGCCATTGGGGAGGAGGCCCGTTTGATGATTGGAAGAACGCCGGGGAATATTGTGGCCGTTCGTCCTCTGCGCCAGGGTGTGATCTCCGATTATACGGTGACGGAGAAAATGCTCAAGTATTTTATCCGCAAGGCACTGGGAAAGAAAACCCTCCGGAAGCCCAGGATCAGTGTCTGCATTCCCAGCGGTGCCACGGAAGTGGAGAAGAAGGCCGTGGAGGATGCCACGTATCAGGCGGGGGCAAGAGAAGTGTCTATTATCGAGGAACCTGTGGCGGCAGCCATCGGATCCGGTATTGATATTTCCAAAGCGTGCGGCAACATGATCGTGGATATCGGCGGCGGTACTGCAGATATTGCCGTGATCTCCCTTGGCGGAACGGTGGTGAGCACCTCTGTCAAGGTGGCCGGCGACGACTTTGACGAGGCCATTGTCCGTTTTATGAGGAAGAAACACAACCTGCTGATCGGTGAGCGGACTGCGGAGGAGATCAAGATTCAGATCGGCTGTGCCTTCAAGCGTCCGGAACTGGTGGCGATGGATGTCCGGGGGCGGAATCTGGTGACCGGGTTGCCTAAGACGATTACCATAACCTCTGACGAGACTTTGGAGGCCCTCAGAGAGCCGGCTATGCAGATCGTGGACGCCGTGCACAACGTGCTGGAGCGGACACCTCCGGAGTTGGCGGCGGATGTCTATGACAGAGGGATTGTGATGACCGGAGGCGGCAGCCTGCTCAGCGGACTGGATGCACTGGTGGAAGAGAAGACCGGTATCAATACGGTGATTGCGGAGGAACCTTTGACTGCAGTGGCCATCGGGACGGGGAAATTTATAGAATTCATGCACGGACAGAGAGACGATTGATCGAGAGGAAACCGAATGGAAACCATTTCGGGTTATGTAAATAAAATTGTATATCGGAATGAGGAAACCGGTTATGCAGTGGTGGAGCTTTTTGGCGGCGGAGAAGAGACGACGGTGGTGGGCTCCCTTTCCATGCTGGAGGAGGGGGAGTACATAACGGCGGAGGGCGCGAGAAAGCTCCACCCTCTTTATGGGGAACAGTTGGTGGTGGAGTCCTATGAGGCACAGGCGCCGGAAGATGCCATGTCCATGGAGCGGTATTTGGGTTCCGGGGCCATCAAGGGAATCGGACCGGCGCTGGCGGCCAGGATTGTGAAAAAATTTGGGGACGACACCTTTCGGGTCCTGGAGGAGGAGCCGGAACGGTTGGTCCAGGTGAAAGGCATCAGCGAGCGGAAAGCCATGGAGCTTGGCAGTCAGGTGGCCGAAAAACGGGATATGCGCCAGGCGATGCTGTTCCTGCAAAAATACGGGATTTCTTTGAATTTATCGGCAAAGATTTTTAAACAGTACGGCGCGGAGCTCTATCGGATTGTGGAGCAGAATCCCTACCGTATGGCGGATGACATTGCCGGGGTGGGTTTTAAGATCGCAGATGAGATTGCCGGCAAGGTGGGGATTCGGGCCGATTCTGATTATCGGATCAAGAGTGGGATTTTGTACACTCTTTTTCAGGCCATGTCAGGGGGACACACCTATCTGCCTTTGGGGGAGCTTAGGGTTGAGACGGAACACCTTTTGGGTGTAGGGCTTCCCTCCATCGAGGAGTATGTGATGGACCTGGTCATGGACAAGCGGCTGGTCGTGAAAAAAGAAGAAGAGGGCCCCATTGTCTATGCGGCAAAATACTATTATATGGAAATGACGGCTGCGAAACGTCTGTTGGAGTTGGATTTTACTTGGGAGACTTCGTCGGAATCGGTGCTTTCCAGACTTTCCCAGATTGAGGCGGAGGAGGGACGGAGTCTGGACGAGAGGCAGCGGGAGGCAGTTTTGGAGGCGGCAGGCCGGGGGGTCCTGATCATCACCGGCGGACCCGGCACGGGAAAGACCACCACGATCCGGGCAATCATCCGCTATTTTGAGATGGAAGGGCTTAAGGTGGAGCTGGCCGCCCCCACGGGCCGGGCGGCCAAGCGCATGGCGGAGGCAGCAGATCACGAGGCCAGGACGATCCATCGCCTGCTGGAGCTCAGCGGCATGCAGGAGGAGGAGCGGGAACAGGTGCGGTTTTCCAGAAACAGGAACAATCCGCTGGAGGCTGATGTGATCATCATCGATGAGATGTCCATGGTGGATATTCAACTGATGGATTCCCTTTTGGAGGCTGTGGCGGCGGGGACCAGACTGATCTTGGTGGGGGACAGAGACCAGCTTCCCAGCGTCGGCCCCGGAAATGTTTTAAAAGATATGATCCAGTCAAAGCGGTTCCATGTGGTCTGGCTGACCAGGATTTTCCGGCAGGCGGAGGCCAGTGACATCATTATCAATGCTCACAAAATCAACCGGGGGGAACCGGTGGATATCAGCGCCAGAAGCAGGGACTTCCTCTTCATAAAGCGGACGGATGCCAATGCGGCCATCAATGCATCCATTTCCCTGATCCGGGAAAAGCTGCCGGGCTATCTGGGAGTGCCTATGTCGGAGATCCAGGTCATTGTGCCCATGCGGAAAGGGCTTCTCGGGGTGGAACGGCTCAACCGGATCCTCCAGGAATATTTGAACCCGCCGGACAGGCGGAAGGCGGAAAAGGAGTGGAGCCGGGGGATCTTCCGCGAGGGAGATAAAGTCATGCAGATCAAAAATAATTATCAGTTGGAATGGGAAATTCCGGGAAAAAACGGAACGACGCCGGACTGCGGCACAGGTGTTTTTAACGGTGATATCGGCATTGTGAAGGAGATCAATGCCTTTGCGGAGGAATTGAAGGTCGAATTCGATGAGGGACGGGTGGTCACTTACGATTTTGAGGGGCTTCACGAGTTGGAGCTTGCCTATGCCATTACCATCCACAAATCCCAGGGAAGTGAGTATGCGGCGGTGGTGATTCCCCTGCTTTCCGGTCCCAGAATGCTTATGACCAGGAATCTTCTCTACACGGCAGTGACCAGGGCAAAATCCTGTGTCTGCATTGTGGGATTGCCGGAGACTTTCCGGGAAATGGCCGGGAACGAAACGGAACAGAGGCGTTATTCCAGTCTGGATAAACGTCTGGAGGAATTGTGAGAAAGAAGAGGGTGCACACTTGCTGCTTGATTTGATCTATCCAAGACGCTGTGTCGTCTGCGATGAGGTGTTGGCTTTCGGCGAGAAGGGAGTTTGTCCGGAATGCGAGGGGGCGTTATCATTCGTGAGACAACCGGTCTGCATGAAGTGCGGGAAGGAATTAAAGGGGCGAGGGTTTGACAGCTTCGGGGCAGAAGAATACTGCCGGGACTGCATGCGCCATGAGAGAAGCTTTTCTGGGGGGATTGCCCTGCTCAATTACAACGATGGAACCAGAAAGCTGATGGCGGGACTGAAATATAAAAACAGAAGGGGCCATGCGGATTTTCTGGCGGAGGAGATGGCAAAGCGGCACGGGAGGAAGATTTTGAGGCTCAGAGCAGATGCCCTGGTGCCGGTGCCGGTTCATAAAAAGAGGCGGCGGGAGCGGGGATACAATCAGGCAGAACTCTTGGCGAAGGGACTTTCCAGGAAGCTATCGATTCCGACAAAGAAGCTTCTTTGCCGGGTGGAATACACGGAAGCTCAAAAGAGGCTGGGATATGAGGCCCGCCAGAGGAATGAAGAGCGGGCGTTTGCGGCAGCGGATTGTACAGGCATGAAACGATTGTTGTTGGTGGACGACATCTATACTACAGGTGCTACTGCGGACGCCTGCACCAAGGCGCTTCTTGCGGCCGGAGCGGGACAGGTGTTTCTTTTGAGCATGGCAATCGGCATCGGGCGAGAGTGAAATTCAAAAAGAAAATTCAATCATAGAAAAGACTTCTCTGGCGTAAACTGTTCTAAGACAGGCCAAAGGAGTTTTTTTATGAAAAAGAGTTATTCCACGGTCCTTATTGGGACAATCCTTCTCTTTTTGTTTCCCTATATAGTTACCCTTTTTGTGAGCGGAAGTATTTCGCGGGAACCGAAGGTGATCGGAAAGAGCGGAAAGGTAATTTTGCGGGAGAGCGCCTATGGAAAGGAAGAGATCGATCTGGAGGAATATGCGATTGGCGTAGCGGCCTCTCAGGTTCCGGGAAATTATGAAAAGGATGCGGTGAAGGTTCAGTTGATCTTAGCCAGGACGTATCTTTATAAGGCGCTTGGGGAGGCGGATCGGATTTCGGAGGCAGAACTGCACTGTACATACCTGGATTCAGCCGGGCGAAAAAAGGAGTGGGGAGAGGACTTCGCCGCATATGAGGAAAAGTTTGAGGCGGCGGCTTCCGAGACGGCCGGGCAGGTCGTCCTCTATGAGGGGAGCCTTGCAGACGCCATGTTCCACCGAGCCAGCGCAGGAATGACCAGGGAGGGAGGCGAGGCATTTCCTTATCTGAAAAGTGTGGACGGCGGTCTGGATGTGGATATGGAAAACTATGTGACCATCAAAACATATTTCGAATCAGAGCTGGCCGCCGGCATAAGCGCCATTCGGGGACAGAGTCTTGGGAACGGGGAAGCGCTTGGTTTGCAGATCGTATCCAGGGACGGCGCCGGCTATGTGACCCAGGTCATGGTTGGCACAGAAGCCTACACCGGAGATGAGCTTGCGGCCGCCCTTTCTCTTCCCTCCGCGGCATTTTCCGTCTCCCAGACGGAGGGCAGTCTCAAGTTTGTCGTGAAAGGTTCCGGGCATGGCTATGGTGTGAGCCAGTGGGGAGCCAACAAACTAGCTTTGGAAGGGAAAGATGCAGCGGCGATTTTAAACTATTATTTTCAGAATATTACGATCGGGACGTTGGGAGAATCCGAGATACAGGAGAAATTTCCTGCATGACCAGAAATGCCCAGTTAATTTTTGAATAGGACGCGGTAATCGGGCAAGAATAATACCGAGGTGATTATCGTGAAAAAGAAACAAGGATTGCTGGTCATGCTGCTGGGGTGTCTTGTTACCGTGAGTGCCGTCGCCGGAGTGTTGGTGTGGCAGGGAACGGGCAGGAAGGATGAAGAGAACCGAAAGCACGTAGAGTCTGAGGGTTCTTCCGAACAACTCTTATGGAATGACGACGAAACGACAGGTACAAAGGAAGAGACGACGAAAGCCGTGACAGAGACGAAAGAGACTGTAAAAGAAGCGAGAGAGACCACGCCTGCGGAAACAAAGGAGAGGGAACCTGTGACGGAGGCTTCCACCCTGGAAGCACGCAGGGAGGAGACTGCCGCCTCAGAGGAGGCAGAGGCCCCTTCGGAGGCTCCGGCGGCGGTATCTCAGGTACAGACGGTGAATTTTCAGGCGGAGAACGGCCTTGTCTGGCCGGCCCTTGGAAATGTGATCATGGAATATTCCATGGACAAGACCGTCTATTTCCCCACGCTGGATCTGTATAAATGCAATCCGGCAGTGCTGATTCAGGGCGAAGTGGGAATGCCGGTGACTGCGGCGGCGGACGCCATCGTGAAGGTGGTGGGCACCGATGCGGAGATCGGGAATTACGTAACTCTGGATCTGGGAAATGGCTATGAGCTTACCTACGGACAGCTTGCCGAGCCCCAGGTAAACCCTGGCGATTACCTGGAGGCGGGCATGCAAGTGGGGACGCTGGCTTCCCCTACCAAGTATTATGTGGTGGAGGGCGTCAACCTGTACCTTCAGATGACGAAGGACGGCGCCCCCATTGATCCGCTGGATTTTGTGGATTACGCAGAGGATTGAAAAGAACCGGCATGGTTTGGCATGGATTCGCCAGACCTGCCGGTTTTTTTCTGCGCGCTTTTTTCGGTTGAGTATGGGTGGGGAGTAGGATATAATAAAAATAGGAAGAAGCGATACGCAGGGCCTTGTGGCGCTGCAGGAATTTTTCAGAGAGGCCATGTTGGAGGGGTGTTATGAGTGTGATCAGGAGATCCTGCCTTTATCTTTTCAGAAAAAAGGTAAGAAGTATTTTGCTGTATTTGATTCTGTTTGCCATGGGGCTTTTTATACTGGTGGGGCTTTCGATCCGCTCCAGTGCGGACAGGGCGGCCCAGGATATGAGGAAAAGCATTTCCACCGGACTGGAAATAAGGATGGCTGAGCTCTCCGGGGATCGGATCTACGACATCAGTTACAACGACAAAGGGGAAATCGTCCGTACCCTGAAGCTTCCGCTGATTACGGAGTCGGCGGCGGAGGAACTTACCTCCATCGAAGGCGCCGGAGGCTATTTTGGCGAGCAGGGGGCTGAAACGATGTACACCGGACTGGAGCTTCATCCCGGCTATTGTACAAAATATCTTGAAGAGTCAGAGCAGATCAGAAAAACGGATCCCGGAGACACAGATGAATACATAGAATCTTATAAAGTGGAAATGCATGCCAACGATTACCGTATTGTGGAGGAGAGTAAAGATCATCCGCACTTTCGCAATGGCGCGCTGGAGCTTGTGGAGGGAAGGCATCTGGGGATGGGAGATTCCAGAAAAATCCTGATCTCAGAGGAGCTTGCTGAAAGGAACGGCCTGAGGCTCGGCGATTTTATCGATGGACGCAACTATGATAATACGACGGGGGAATTATATGGGGAAACCTACCATGCGGAGATTGTGGGAATCTTCCGTATCAATTTTGAACAGCAGGTCACGGAATGGGATTTTGAACCGCATATTCTGGAAAACACGATTTACGGCCCCTTTGAGCTGAGGCATTGGGGGCAGGTACAGTATAATGCCTTTTATGGAAGAGACGTACTGGCGGAGGAAGAGGACAGGCTCCTTGGCAGTATCATATTATTTGTGGAAGACCCGGAAGACCTTGGCCGGGTGGAGCAGGAAGTCAGGAAAAACGGGCGGGTAGACTGGAGTTTTTATACCATCAGCCGCTATGATAAGGATTATAAGGCGGCCGCGAAGCCGCTTTTATCCATGGGAATCCTCGCTACACTCATGGTGGTGGTCATGACCGTCGGTGCACTGGTGATTTTGCTGCTGATCCTCGCCATGTGGATGCGGGGCAGAAAGCAGGAGATTCATATCCTGACCTGCCTCGGAATGGGCAAGAGGACGGTTCTGGCCCAGTTTCTCACAGAGATTGGCCTGGTTGCCGTGATTGCCTTTTTATCGGCTTGGGCATTATCTGGCCCGGTAACGGGCATGGTTGGCGATGCATTGACGGGACTCACTAATCCGAAGGAAGATGCGGCATCTTTCAGTATGACTTACGATCCGGGCACAACCAGTACTTCCATAGACAGGGCACCCGTCCGACAGGCTCCTCTCGCCTACGAGGTGACAGGGGGAATGGCAGCCGGGACGTTTGCGGCAATGATCACGGTTTCTTTCGGGGCTGTGACCGCCGCCTTCCTGCGGATCCGGAGGCGGCCGCCGCTCATAGGCGCATCTTCAGGCAGCTATCACTGGAGGTTCAGTAGAGTTTGCCGGGCAGGAGAAATAAGGGCGCACCAAAGGGCGTTTTTGTATGTGACCCGGAAGATCGGGAAAAGCGCGCTGCTCTTTTTTACCTTATTGGTCCTATGTTTTTTGTTCCTTTTTGGAATGTCGGTTCAGTTTGCCACAGGGCGCGCGGCGGCGCAGGTTCGGGAGAGCATTGGAGGTTATTTCAAAGTCGTTTCAGATTACCGCAGAGTGGATGTGGAAAACCAGGTGAACCAGGAGGTGTTTGACGGAATCCGCGCTTTAACCGGTATCAAAGCGGCCAATGGAATGGATGTCTGCTACATGGATACGGAAGTTTCGCTAAAACCAGGAAGGTTTTCGGCCAAGGAGGATGGGAAATCTCATATGACAAGGGTTCTGGGGAATACGGATACCAGCCTGCATGAGTATTTTTCCCTGGATATCTTCCAACTGGTGGAGGGGCGCCATGTGGAGGAAACGGATCGGGGAAAAGCACTGATTTCCAGGGAGCTTGCAAGGCTAAACGGCCTGGAGATAGGAGATTCGTTCCTATTGAAGATGCCGGAAGATTTGGCAGGGGATACGTCTTCTCCCCGGTCCTCATATGAACTGGAAATTGTGGGACTTTTTGCGGAGGCGCAGCCGGAACAGACCGCCACACAGCAAAAGCCGGAATCTTCGATTCCCGCCAATTTTGTCTTTACAGATATAGCCACCACGCAGCAGATCAAACAGGATATGCAGCCGGGAGGGGCTCGTACTTACTCGGATGGAGCGGTTTTTTTTGTCACGGATCCGGAACAGGCGGATGAAGTGGCAGAACAGGCAGAGGCGCTTCAACTGTTTGATACCGATCATACAAAGGTTACTGTCAACAATGCGGTATATAAGCGCAGTATGGGACCACTAAAGCGGCTGGAAAACATGTCGTTTATGCTGTTGCTTTCTGCTGCTGTGGCCGGTGTGATTCTGCTTACGCTGATCCTCACATTGTGGGAGCGGGACCGCATCCACGAGGCAGGAATCCTGATGTCCTTTGGGCTCCCGAAACGGAACATTTTATGGCAGCATTTTTTGGAGTGCGTTTCCATATTTGCCGTATCTTTTTGTGTTTCGGCTCTGGTGGCGCTCCCTCTCGGGAAACAGATGGGTGGCCGGCTTTATGAAAGTGTCTCAGCGGGAATAGAGCAGGAGGAGACGGAAGATACAGATGATCCGGATTTGTCCGGCGGGGCCGTGAAAGCGGAATGGATCAGAAGTGATGCTTCTTTTGATATGGGGCTGCAGCCTGAAGTGATTGTACTTGCCGGATTCATGGGGATTTTTCTGGTGAGTATATCTGTCAGCGGCGGTTTTTGGGTCATTGCCAGACGTAAGCCAAAAGGACTGCTTGCGGCCATGGAATAATGGAAGGCAGGGAACAAGGAGGCTCCTTCTCTGTTCCCTGCCTTCCGCGGCCTCAGTCGATGGGCATATAGGCGTTCAGGTATTCGGAAATCTTTTCCATATACTCCGCATATCTGGCATTGTCATTCTGCAGGCCGTGGCCGGAATGTGCAAAGACAATATATTCGTGGGGGATGTGGTGCTCTGTCAGGGCGCTGTCCAGCCGTTTGGAGGCGCCAAAGGCCTGCGCTTTGTCCCAAGAACCATATGCGCATACGGTGGGCGCGGAATTCTCATCGATCCACATGGCCGCGGAAATGTCTTTCACCTGTTCGAGATAAGTGCCGTCCGCAAACATATCTGTCGTGATCTCTTTCCCGGCCATGACGGAGAAGAGCCCGGCGATCCCGCTGTAATCCGTATCCGGATCCACGGGATTCGGGTGATCGGGGTCGGCTCCCATGTTGATCCAGTCCTCCAGATAGAAACAGGACGGGCCGACGGCGCCGAATACCAGTTTCACCGGGACGGGCGAGGTGTCGGCGTCGCGGTATGCGTACAGCATGGCCAGTGTGTGGCCCGCCGAACCGCCGGCCATGGCCATCTTGTCGACGTGGTAGCCCAGTTTTTTGGCCTCGGCGATCACGAAGGGGATGCTCTCTCGGATCTCCACGGACTGGGTGTATACGTTGGCGTTGGGGTTTTCTTCGCTAAACAGTGTGTAGTTGATGCTCGCCGCCACGTAGCCCTTGGCGCAGAGCCACTGGAGCATTTCGGCATCGCCGCTCTTGTCGCCGGCGGTGAAGCCGCCCGGATGGAGATAGACCACGAGGCCATAGCTTTCCCTGCCGGCATCGGCGGGAACGTAAAGGTCAAACTTGTTGGCGGCACCGTCCCCGTAGGAAAGGTCCGTGTAGGCCGTTCCCATGGAGCTGTCCCAGCGGACCGTATATTTTCCCCCAAATGGATCGGCCTTCATCTTCACGACGGCGGAAATGACAAACGGGGCGATGAAAGCGCCCACATAAATAAATCCCCACATCACACGTCCCCTCCTTTTCGTTCTCTCTCTTTTCATAGAAAATTCCCTCCAAACAGCGTGCCTCCCATCAGCAGGTTCAGCACGGCCCGCACCGAAAGCCGCCCCAGAACGGCGGCGGCGATGATGATCACGGCTAAAATGAGAATGCGTTTTTGTGTCAGCGTCATCTTTGATCCCCTTTCTTGACAGAATGATTTGTCTATGTTACTATATGTTTCAAATGTAACAGAGAAACAAATGTAACATAAAAACAAATGTAACAGCAATATCCATGTTTGTCAATGGAGGTAGAAAAAATGGAACAAAAGGCGAAATGTGTTTCACCGTTCAGCAGTGAGAGCCGCAATGCCTACGTGCGGGAGCACCTTACGGATGCCCTGTTGTCACTGCTGGCGGAAAAACCGCTCAACGAGATTTCCATCAGCGAACTGTGCAGTGCGGCCGGCGTGGGCCGGACCTCCTTTTACCGGAATTTTGAGTCAAAGGAAGAGATCCTGAAAGGCCATATCAGGCATTTGTTTCAGGGCTGGGTGGATGCCTGGGAGACGAATCCCGGGCTTTCTTTGGACAAGGCGGTTTACCAGGTGTTCTCCCACTTCGAGACGAACCG
>CAJUOF010000118.1 GCA_910587905.1 uncultured Lachnospiraceae bacterium | reverse complement strand
TTGAGCGCCGTCATGGAACCTCCATGCAGATGATTCCCTTTGAGGCAGATCTTGGCGGCAGGCAGATGGAGCGGGTGAAAAAGGGATTGGAACGGCTGGGGAAGATCACAGATGAGGATGCGCTGGCTCTTTTGGAGGACGACGAGGAGGAACTGCAGAAGTATCTCTACTATGTATCGGCCAAATACATCAAGCGGATCGAACTGGAGGAAAACCGAGGACTCAGGGAGATTCTCATGATGGAAGACGAGGAGGATGCTCTGGAAGCATTTCATAGTTATCTGAAAGAGGCGGCACATCTGAAACGGTTCCAGCGGATTTTTCCCGTCATTGCGACTACCTGCTATTCGTCCTACCGCCTGGGGGCGCCAAGGCCCCTGTTCGATATGACCATCATGGATGAGGCCAGCCAGTGCAGCACGGCCATTTCTCTCGTGCCCATCATCCGCGGGGAGCGGCTGATGCTGGTGGGAGATCCGCAGCAGTTAAATCCGGTGATCCTTTTGGATGAAGCGGCCAACCAGAGGCTTCGGAAAAAGTACATGGTGCCGGAGGAGTACGATTATAGAAGCAATTCCGTCTATAAGGTCTATCTGGCCTGCGACGCAGTCAGTGACGAGGTACTTCTCCGTTACCACTATCGGTGCAATCAGAAAATTATTGATTTTAACAACCGGAAATATTATAATTCCAGGCTGCTGATCCGCTCCGGGAGCGCGGAGAAGGAGCCTCTCGGATATGTGGATGTCCCAGACGGAAAAGCGGAAGAGAAGAATACGGCTCCCGCGGAGGCGGAAGAGATCGTTCACTATGCAAAGCAGAATCGGAATCGGACGATCGGCGTCATTACCCCCTTCGTAAATCAGAAGAAGCTGATTGAGAGACGGCTTGCGGAGGAGAAACTGGATCATGTGTCCTGCGGCACCGTTCATGCCTTCCAGGGGGATGAAAAGCAGGTGGTGCTTTTTTCCACAGCTTTGACGGACACGACCCACAAAGGAACGTATGACTGGCTGAAAAACAATCAGGAGCTCATCAATGTGGCTACCTCCAGAGCCATGGACCGGCTGATCGTACTGTCCAGCAAAAAAAATTTGGAACGGCTTCACGAGGATGGGGTGGAGGACGACCTCTACGATCTGATCCGCTACGTGCAGACCAGGGGCACCTCAAAGGTGGCTTCCAGGCAGACGAAATCCAGGGCGCTCGGAATCAAGCCCTTCAGCAGCGCCACGGAGGAAGCCTTTTTGACCACCTTGAATCATGCTCTGGACAACCTGTGGCTGACCCAGAACCGGTTTTCCGTGGAAAAAGAGGTGGCGGTCTCTCAGGTTTTTGAGAACAATGACACCTACAGTGATTTGTTTTATTCGGGCCGTTTTGATTTTGTCGTGTATGAGGGGCAGGGGGAAAAGAAATATCCGGCTCTGGTCATCGAGCTGGACGGAAAGGAGCATGTCACGGAGGAGGCGGTGCAGGCCAGAGACCGAAAAAAGCAGGAGATATGCAGGGCCCACGGGATGGAGCTCATCCGGGTGGAAAATTCTTACGCCAGAAGATACCAGCATGTGAAGGGGATTTTGCAGGCATATTTTGCGAAGAACCATTAGGGCGGGAGAGCGGACGGAGCTCGAACAAATTATCCGGAACAAATGTAAAAAATACTGGCAATTGCCGAAGGTTTGTGCTATAATTGTAATTTGCCGGATTATAGTTACAAAGTACCAAGAGCGAAGGCTATTCGCAGTGCTTTGATGATGTGCGAGTAACTGTCGACTGGCGGCAGCGTTTACATTATATACAGGAGGAATACACAGATTATGAGTGTACAGGTAGAAAATTTAGAGAAGAACATGGCAAAGCTGACGGTCGAGGTGCCGGCCGAGGAGGTCACAAAGGCGATTCAGGGGGCATATCAGAAGAATAAAAACAGATTCAATGTTCCTGGCTTCCGCCGGGGCAAAGTGCCGCAGAAGATGATTGAGAAGATGTATGGTGCGGGTGTTTTTTACGAGGACGCCGTCAATGCGATGCTTCCGGAGGCCTATGAGAAGGCAGTCCAGGAGAGCGGACTTGAGATCGTGTCCAGGCCGGAGATCGATGTGGTTCAGATTGAGGCCGGAAAGCCGATGATCTTTACTGCCGAGGTGGCGGTGAAGCCGGAGGTGACTCTTGGTCAATATAAGGGTGTGGAAGTGGCTAAGCAGGATACTTTCATCACGGAGGATGACGTGATGGAGGAGATCAAGAAGGAGCAGGAGAAGAATGCTACGGTGGTGACGGTGGAGGATCGTCCCGTACAGAAGGACGATACGGCTGTGATCGATTTTGAGGGCTTCTGAGATCGGAAGAGCGTCGTGTAGGGAAAGAGTGTAGATCTCGGTGGTCGCC
>CAJUOF010000117.1 GCA_910587905.1 uncultured Lachnospiraceae bacterium | reverse complement strand
GTGGTGGCAGCCGCACTCCCCGTCGTGATGATGATGCTCGTGTCCTTCCTCATGATGGTGGCAGCCGCACTCTCCGTCGTGGTGGTGATGCTCATGCTCTTCCTCATGGGAGTGATGCTCGTGGGCCTCGGCCTCCAGCTCCTTAAGCTCCTGCTCCAGCGTATTTTTCTGCTCCATGGCCTCCAAAATCTGCATTCCGGAAAGCTTCTCCCAGGGCGTGGTGATAACGGTGGCCGTCTGGTTATGTTCCTTAAGGAGCGCCACACACTCCGAGAGTCTCTTCTCCGAAATGTCTCCGGTCCTGCTCAGGATAATGGAATTTGCATGCTCCACCTGGTCATTGTAGAATTCACCGAAATTCTTCATGTACATTTTACATTTTCCCGCATCGGCCACGGTGGTGAAACTGTTTAAGGAAACCTTCTCCATGTGCAGGTTCTGCACCGCACGGATCACGTCGCTCAACTTCCCCACACCGGAGGGCTCGATCAGGATCCGGTCCGGATGGAACTGCCCCAGCACCTTCTTAAGAGCCTCCCCAAAGTCCCCCACCAGACTGCAGCAGATACAGCCGGAATTCATCTCCGTGATCTCGATCCCCGCATCCTTCAGAAAGCCGCCGTCAATGGCGATCTCACCAAATTCATTTTCAATGAGGACCAGCTTCTCTCCCTGAAAGGCTTCCTCAATCAGCTTCTTGATCAAAGTCGTCTTTCCTGCCCCCAAGAATCCGGAAAAAATATCTATTTTCGTCATATAAAACGCTTCCTTTCTCCAAAGTTATTCCGTCTCTTCCATATCATACTACAAGTCAAATCCAAATTCAAGGCGGCGCCCCCGGAATTCCGGCTTCATTTTCCTTGTATTCCGTATTTTTTGCAGAGCAAAAATGTGGAGACTCTGGACAAGGAATTCTTGAAATCCTCCCCATCTTATGTTATGATACCACCTGAGCAGAATGAATGGCCGCGGACGCCGGCTCCGCCTGGCAGATGAGAATTTCGTTTGCCATGAACGGGCGGCGGACGAGGAAAGTCCGGGCTTCACAGGGCAGGATGCCGGATAACATCCGGTGGAGGCGACTCCAAGGACAGTGCAACAGAAATGTACCGCCGGCCTCAGGCCGGTAAGGTTGGAAGGGCAGTGTAAGAGACTACCGCCCTCCTGGCAACAGGAGGGGCATATGTAAACCCCATCCGAAGCAAGACCGAACAGAGAGCATAAGGCGGCCCGTCTGCTTTCGGGTAGGTCGCTCGAGCCTGTCGGCGACGGCAGGCCTAGATAGATGGCCATTCACGACAGAACCCGGCTTACAGTTCTACTCAAAAAGCGGCAGGGAATCCCCTGCCGTTTTTCTATGTCCTAGGAAGTCGTTTCACCACCTCCGCCCCGGCCACACCGATTGCGATCCCGGACACGCATCCGGACACCAGAAGTGCTGGAAAATAATACAGAAGTGCCGAGGTCTCCAGCACCGCCGCCGCCACCAAAAGCTGGCCCAAATTGTGCATGACGCCCCCGGCCACACTGATCCCCGCCATGCCGAACCGCCCGGTTCTTTTTAAAAGAACCATGACAAGCAAGCTCAACGTACATCCCGCCAGACTGTAAAGCATCATCATAGTATTCTGGAAGGTAAGCCCGGCAAGCACCACCCGGACCACAGAAACCAGAGCGGCAGGACCATTTCCCATCCGGTAAAGGGCCGCAAGCACCACCAGATTGGCAAGGCCCAGCTTGATTCCCGGCACCGGAACCGGCACCATGACCACACTCTCAAGATAGCTGAAAATAAATGCCAGGGCGATCAAAAGACCGTACCTGGCCGTCTCTTTCCCATTCATAGCCCCACTCCGCCTTCCTTCCAGGTACTCGCAGGCAAATCCAGCCTCAGATAAATAGAAGCTTCCATGGGGCTGTCATTATAACAGGGAATCTCATAAAATCCCAACCGTTCATACATGCGGAGCGCACCTTCCAGAAAGGGCAGAGTATCCAAAAGCATATGGGCATACCCAATCTCCTCCGCATCCCCAATGATCCGTCGGACCAGCCTTTCACCAATTCCCCTTCCACGAAATTGGGGCCGGACATAAAGCCGCTTCATCTCACAATTTCTATCATCAAGCCTTCTCAGTCCGACGCAGCCGGCCAATTCGCCGTCCGCCCCCCAATATGCCAGGTACAGCCTTCCCCCCGGCATCCCGTACTTTGCTTCTAAATGCTTTAATTCTTCCTCATAATGCTGGATCTCCAAATATTTCCGGAAGGTCTCATCCCCTGCAATCAACATCTCCGTATATTCCGAAAACAGCATTCCCACCTCCTGTGGGCGATCATAGGCCAAAATCAGCCTGACATCCATAACAATCTCCTCCCCCATTTTCCAGTACAAAGCAAAGGCCTGAAAAACCACAGGACTGCGCCACCGCATCCACTCCGCCTTCCTCCCCGCCCTCAATATGGACGACGACCTTGTGGGGCAGGCAGATAATACTTTCCCCCTGATACCGGATGGCCTTCTGGTTTACGCAGAGCCGGTCCGGACAGTCCGCCTCCGTCACTTTTGCGGTTCCGTTTTCAATGACAAGAAGATTTTTCCCCCACGGCGAAATAACCTCTTCTTTGAGAGACTCCCCCAGAGAATACCTTGCCGTCTCTGTCCCGTCAATCTCGACCACCACGAAAGCCCCCTCCTCCCTGGTAAGCCATAGGAACATCCAGACGCCGAAGGCCGCCGCGAGTACCCCCGCAATCAGCCAGATATCCAGACGTTTCTTCATTCCTCTCTTCCCTCTCACTTTCCCAAGCCCGACAAATATGCTATACTGAGTTTATGATAGTTGATTTCACACCATACCGGAGGTCTCTTCCATGAAGCAGTCATTTCCTTCTCCCCATACAAAAAAAGCCCTGCCTATCCTGGCTTCCGCCTTACTCGTCCTGGCTTCCGCCCTCCTTTTTGCCTGCAGGAAAGCCTCACCTGAGGATTCCGGAAGCGTTGGACCGAACAGCGGTAATTCCGGCAGGCCGTCCGCAGAAAACCAAGTCTCAAAAACTTCCTTTCTTCTGAACACGACCGTGACCATCACCTTGTATGGCGCGGAGGACGAATCCCTGATCGAGGAATGCTTCGCCCTCTGCGACAGATATGAAAAACTCCTAAGCCGTACTCTGGAGGGAAGCGAAATCTACGCCCTGAACCACCGAACAGAAAATACCCTCTCCGACGAGACCTTGTCCCTGATGGAAACCGGCCTCAAGTACAGCGCCCTCTCCGGCGGAGCCTTCGACATCACCATCGGCTCCTGCTCCTCCCTCTGGGATTTTACTGCCCAACCACCTTGCATTCCGGACCAGAAAGCCCTTTCCGAAGCCCTCGCCCATGTGGGCTATGAAAAAGTGTCTCTAAATGGAAACGCAGTTTCCTTCTCCGACGATAAAACGATGGTCGACCTGGGGGCGGTCGCCAAAGGCTACATCGCCGACCGGCTGAAAGAATTTCTCGTGGAAAACGGAGTGACCTCCGCCATCATCGACCTGGGCGGCAACGTCCTCTGCATCGGAAAAAAGCCGGACGAAAGCCCGTTTCACATCGGCATTCAGAAACCCTTTGACACCCAGGGAACCCCCATGCTGGTAGTTCCCATCTCCGGCTGGTCCATCGTCACCTCCGGCATCTACGAACGCTATTTCGAGGATAATGGAAGACTTTACCACCACATTTTAAACCCGGCCACCGGATTTCCCTGTGAAAACAACCTGCTCTCCGTCACCATCCTGAGCGAACATTCCGTGGACGGGGACGCCCTCTCCACCGCATGCTTTTCCCTGGGCCTTGCAGACGGAATGGCTCTGATCGATACTCTGGACGACATCTACGCTGTCTTTGTCACAGACGACTATGAGATCCACTACTCCGAAGGGCTCCTCGACCGCTTCGCCGTCTCCGAGCCATAACCTTTGAAAAACCGAAGGAAAAGCCAAACCTCCCTGCTTTCCCTCCGGTTTTTTCTTTTATTTTTCAGGCAGCGCACCCTCGCCCTATGCTCCTGTGCCAGGTACATCCACAGGCTGAGGTTTTCCCTCAATCCACAGAATCGCCTTCTTCGGACACTTCTCGGCACAGGCTCCGCACCCGTTACACTTCTCGTAATCAATAGAAGCAAGGTTGTTCTCCACCGTGATTGCGCCGTTGGGACAATTCTTCGCACAGAGGCCACAGCCAATGCAGCCCACCTTGCAGGCCTTATTCACGGCTGCCCCCTTCTCCTTGCTGGAACACTTCACCGCCGGCTGGCTGGCCGCAGGCTTGATCTTAATCACACCTCTGGGGCAAACCGTCGTGCAGGCCGTACATCCGGTACATTTATCCCGGTCCACCTTCGCCACGCCGCGGGTCACGTGGATGGCGTCAAACATACAGGCACGGGTACAATCGCCAAGACCCAGACATCCAAAACTACAGGCGCTAGGGCCGCCGGCAATTCCCGCAGCCGCCGCACAGGTCTTAAGGCCCTGGTATTCAAACCGTTTCCCACAGTTTTCATCGCTGCCGTTACAGGCCACATACGCCTTCAGTTCCGGGCCTCCGGAACCCGACTGACCCATGATCCGGTTGATGGCCTCCGTAGCTTTGCTTCCACCGGGCGCGCACTTCGATGTGGGAGCCCCGTTCTTGACAATAGCCTCCGCATAGTCAGAGCATCCTGCATAACCGCAGCCGCCGCAGTTGGCCCCCGCCAGACATTCCGCAACCTCGGCAATCCGGGGATCTTCATAGACAGCCATGAATTTGGAAGCCAGAACCAAAATTGCGCCGCCGGCCAGTCCTAAAATTCCAAGCACAAGTATCGCTAATAAAATCGGACTCATTTTTCCTCCTCCCTCTTACATAAGGGCACTGATGATGTTTTCCACCAGGCCTCCAAAGCCCATGAAGCTAAGGCTCGTGATCGCCGCAGAGACCAACGTAATCGGAAGCCCTTTGAAGGATTCCGGCGGATCGGCATTCTCCACCCGCTGGCGCACGCCGCAGAACAAAAGCATCGCCACCAGGAAGCCGACACCCGCCCCCACAGAACAGATCAGCGCCTCCGCATAGGCAAAGCCGAAGCCATAAGCCGCCATATCCGCAGAATAATTCTGAACCGCCAGGATCGTAACACCCAGCACACAGCAGTTGGTGGTGATCAGAGGAAGATAAACACCCAGGCTCTTATAGAGAGCGGGGATATAACGCTTCAAAGTAATCTCAATGAGCTGTACCAGCACTGCAATGACCAGGATGAAGATAATGGTCTGCATGTAGGCGAGCCCTTCCTTATCCAAAAGGAACATCTGTAACGGAAAAGTAACCGCCGTGGCAATGAACATGACCGCGATGACTGCGAGACCCATGCCCACGCTGGAATCCAGTTTCTTGGAAACGCCCAGAAAGGGACAGATTCCGAGGAACTGCACCAGCACGTAGTTGTTCACCAAAATCATGCTGAAAAAAATCGTCGCAAATGTCGCTACACCAGAACTCATGCCTCAGTCCCTCCTTTCCCGTCTTTTCCCTGGCTGCAGGCGGCATCCGCGTGGCCGCAGCCGGGGCAGTCGCCGCACATTTTTCTCTCAATGGGCTTATTTAGCTTATTTTCGATCCAGATACAGAGGGCCATCAGGCAGCCGAACACGAAGAAACCGCCGGGGGCGGAGCCCATCACCGTCATCTTCTCCACGGAATCGGGGATCAGCTTGATGCCTAACCAGGTGCCGGAAGCGATGATCTCGCGGATGCTGCTCATCAGGAACATGACCAGGATATAACCCACACCCATGCCCAGCCCGTCAAGGGCCGAGTCGATCACCGTATTCTTGCAGGCAAACATCTCTGCCCGGCCGAGAATGATACAGTTTACCACGATCAGGCTTAAAAATACGCCCAGGGTCTTGAAAAGCTCCGGCATATAGGCGTGAAGCACCATCTCCACCACGGTCACGAAGGTGGCAATGATCACAATATAGCAGGGAAGGTGCACTTTGCTCGGAATCACCTTCCGCAGGGCAGAGATCACGATGTTGGACCCCAGGAGCACGAAGGTCATGGAGAGACCCATACCTAGGGCACCGGACACCGTGGTCGTGACGGCCAGCGCAGAACAGCAGCCCAACACCAGACGGAGCACCGGGTTCTCCTTGATGATCCCGTTGGTAAATACCTTCCATTTACTCTGTTTTTCATTCATGTCACTCCACCCCCTTTATGTCCTGATTGAAGCAGATCATGGCGCTGTTCACCGCCTCAAATACCGCGCCGCTGGAATAGCTGGCGCCGCTTATGGAATCCACCAAATCCTCAGCCGCCACCCCGCCGGAGGCAGCCCCGCCGAGGAAGCCTTCGTAGAATTCCGGGACGCCCACCTTGCTTCCGATACCGGCGGTCTGGGTGGAGGCGTCCACCTGGATACCGGTGATAACGCCGTCCGCGTCAAAGGCCACGTACACGGTCACGTCCTTGCCGGAATAGCCGGAGGCAAGGGCTTTCACGGCCGCCTTTCCGTCCGCCGTCCGCACAGCGCTCTCCACCCCCTCCGTGGTGGTCTCCAGATTACTTAAGCCGTTGGCGTCTGTCCCCTCAGGAAGCACATCAAGAAACGCCTGCTGCGTCGCCAGAAGCTCATTTTCCTTGATCAGGGGAGCCGTCTGTTCGTTGAGCCATGCAAGCAGGGCCCCGCAGGCCACACAGATCACCAAAAGCACCAGAATCGGAGAGATGATACTCTTATAAACGCTCTCCTTTGCGTTTTCCTTTGCATTTGTCATCACGCCTTGCCCCCCTTTCCCTCTGCTTCGGGAGCAGTCTTCTTTACTTTTTTCTTTTTCACAAAGCCAAGAGGGATCTGGTGGCTCCACTCATTAAACCAGGGAGTCAAAAGATTACCCAAAAGAATCGCATAACTCACGCCGCCGTTCATGCTGCCGAAGCGGCGGATCGCAAAGACGATGATACCGATGAAAATCCCGTACATGACACGCCCCTTGGCATTGAAGGGGCTGGTCACATAGTCCGTCGCCATAAAGACTGCGCCGAATAGCAGACCGCCGCTCATGACCTCAACCAGGGCGTTGTGGACGCTTCCGTCCGCAATGAACGCCAGGATGAAGACCGTCAGGATGATGCTGGCCGGAATCGAAATGTTGATCACCCGCCGGACCAGAAGATAGGCAAGGCCAAGCAGGATGGCGATGGCACAGGTCTCGCCCAGCACACCGCCCCGAATACCAATCACCATGTCAATCAAACTCACCGTACTCTTATCCACCGTTGTCGCAAGGACCGTGGCAGAAGAAATCGCATCGGCCACACCCTTAGGCTGAACATAGTTGGTCATGGATCCGGTGAAGCCCAAAAACAGCACGATGCGCCCCACCAACGCAGGGTTCGCAAAATTATATCCCAATCCGCCAAACAGTTGCTTGGTGATGATGATCGCCACGAATGCACCCACGATGCAAATCCAGAAAGGCATATTCGAGGGCATGTTCATCCCCAGGATCACGCCGGTCACACAGGCGGAAAGATCGGAAACAGGAATCTTTTTATGTAACAGCTTACAGTACAGATACTCAAACCCCATGCAGGCCACCGTGGTCACCAGGATCACCATGAATGCCCGGAAACCGAAGATCAGCGTCGCCGCCACAATACAGGGAACCAAAGAAATGAGCACGTCGCCCATCAACCCCTGCGTACTTGCCTTATCTCGAATATGAGGAGAAGCAGTTACGATCAAACGTTCGTCCATGATTAATTTCCCCCCTTCTCTCGTTTCGTTTTCAGATACCAAGCCTTCGCGAGCGTCGTGTTCTGAGAAATCAGACGCTTAGCCGGACAGGCATAGGTACAGCTTCCGCAGGCAACGCAGAGATCCACGTTGCACTTCTCCAGCCGGTCATAATCCTTCTGTTCAAAGGCTTCCGCAATATGCACCGGCTCCAATCCCATAGGGCATGCCGTAATACAACGGCCGCAGCGGATGCAGGGCCCCGGTTCCGGAATGGACGCCTTCTCTTTGGAGAAGAGGATCAGGCCGTTGTTCTGCTTGAGCACGGGAAAATCCATGCCCGGCGAGGCGCCGCCCATCATGGGGCCGCCAAAAATCACCTTGCCGAGAGTCACGCCCTCCTTGATGCCGCCGCAAGCCTCCACCACGTCCCGGTAAAGGGCACCGATCGGCACCTCGATATTCTGTGGCTTCGCAATGGCGTCGCCCTCCACCGTAAGACGCTTGGACACAAGGGGTAAGCCCGTCTTCATATATTTCCCCAGGGTGGAAACGCTGGTCACATTCATAATCACACATCCGCAGTCCGCGGGAAGCCCGGGCTTTCCGGCCTCCGTAAGCTGGGGCACCTCCCTGCCGGTGCAGGTCTCGATGAGCGTCTTCTCAGCCCCCTGCGGATACCGCATGGGAAGCTCCTTCACCTCCACAGATCGGAAGAGCGTCGTG
>CAJUOF010000116.1 GCA_910587905.1 uncultured Lachnospiraceae bacterium | reverse complement strand
TACAACCATGTTCGTCCGCACAGCTATAATGGATACCGTACACCTTATCAGGTACGGACTGCTTCATAACTTGGAAACTAATTTTATTAGCCATAAGCGTTACAAAAATGCTTGACCACTACACACCACCAGAGAGGCAGCCAGCGACCTGGTGGCGGCTTCCCGCCTCTATGCGGACCAGGTGGCGGCCATGAAGGCGGAGAGCGGGGAGTACCTGACGCCCCTTAAGGAGGGGATGATCACGGAGGAGCATATTGTGGGCAGCATTGGGCAGGTGGTAAACGGGGATGCGCCGGGCAGGGGGAGCGATGAGGAGATCACCCTTTTTGTGGCCCTCGGTCTGGCGGTGGAGGATATCGCCTGTGCGAAATATGCCTTCCTGAGGGTAAAGGAGAGTGTTTCATGACAAAGCAGACATTGGCGGAGAAGGTCTATCAGAAGGTGCGGGAGGATATTGCCAACAAGAAGATTCTGCCCGGCCAGATGCTGGTGGAGAATGACATCTGCCGCAGCTACGGGGTCAGCAAGGCCACGGCGGGCGAGGTGCTCCACCGGCTGACCCAGGAGGGGATCCTTAAGAGCTATCCCAGAAAGGGCTACCAGCTCAATGTCTATGACGAGGCGGATTTCAGGAAGATCCAGGAGCTCCGGTATGCCATGGAGGCGCTGGTGATCCACAAGATCATCATCGGCACGGACAACGGGAAGCTGAAACGGAAGTTTGCGCAGGTCGAGAAGATGGAGAATGCGGATTTTCATACGGAGCTGGCCCGGATGGTGGACGATCCGTTTATTCTGGAAGCGCTGGAAAAGCTGCTCCTCAAGGCGGATTCTACCTATAAGGACGTGGCCCAGGGGCCGGAGGTGGAGGCGGCCTTCCGGAAGCGCCACCGCACCATCATTGACCGGTTGCTCTTAAAAGACGAGGCGGGGGCCTTAAGTGCCCTGCGGGAGGACCTCAGGATCGACGGCAGGGAGGAGCCACAGGAGCAGCTGGATCTCTCCAAGTGCTTTACCACCAGCCTGATGGCCAACATGGTTTATCTCAGCGACCCGCAGATCTCTCCGGACGGTAAGAAAGCGGCCGTCACCCGGTTTAAGGCCCGGGTGGAGGACGGGCGTTTCTATTCTGACGCCATTCTGCTGGATCTGAAAACCTTGGAGGAGACGGAGCTTGGCGGCGGGGAGAATGTGCGGGCGGTACGGTTTGCGCCGGACGGCTCCTTTGTGAGCTTCCTCTCCGACGAGAGCGGCGAGCTGCAGCTCTATATCCGGTATGAAGACGGAACCGTGAGGAGGCTCAGCAGTCTGCGCCACGGGATTACCCGCTATGAGCTTTCGCCCACAGGGGACCGGTTTGTCTTCGAGGCGGCCCTCTGGCAGGAAGAGCGGAAAGACGGCCTGGCCTTTGCGGAGATGACGAGAGAAGAGAAGGAGGCATGGCGTAAGGAGCGGGAGTGGGCGCCTGTGGAGGTCACCGAGATCGACTATAAGCGGGATGAATGCTATGGCGTCCGGGACGGCAGCTTAAGCGTCGTCGGCACGGTGGACCTTGCGGGAAACCAGAGGCTTCTGACGGACGGGATCCCTTACAGCTATCCGGCCTTTTCCCCGGACGGTCAGAAGATCGCCTGCTATGGGAATCCCCACAAGGGGGCGGCCTTCTCCAGGAAGGAGCTCTTTGTGCTGGATGCGGCCTCCGGCGAAGGGACGAAGCTCACGGAAGGAGAGCAGCTTTCCGGAGACGTGCGCCCTTGTTTTACGGAGGACGGGGAGAGCGTGATCTATTCGGCCTGGTATTCCGAGGAAGACTGCATGATCCTGTACCTCTACAGGAGAAGCCTCTCCGGAGGCGGGGCGGTGAACCTTTTTGACCCGGAGAAGGAGGAGGTCTCCTCCGGGGCCTATGCGTATCCTTTGAGCCGCACCCAGTACGGGGAGGAGAAGCCCTGGTTCTTTGTAAAGGGGGACAAAGTCTGGTTTCTGTGCGCCTGGAAGGGAAGGGAAAACCTTTACCAGATCCCGGTAAAGGGAAAGAGCGTGCCGAAGCTTTTTCTTGCGGGGGATGATTCCATCCATGAGTTCTGCCTGCCGGTGAGGGGGAAGCTGCTCCTGACCCGGGGCGGTTACCATACGATCCGGGAGCTGTACCTCCATGACACCCGGAGCGGCGAGTCCAAAAGGCTTTTGGATTCCAACCCGTGGCTTGCGGGCTGCAGGCTGGGGGAGATCACGGCCTATGACATTCCGAGCCTGGACGGGAAGGCCACGGTCCACGGCTGGGTCTGCAAGCCGGCAGATTTTGTGCCGGGGGAAAGGTATCCGGCGGTGCTCTATGTCCACGGGGGGCCGGAGGTCTGCTATACCGATGATTTCTGGCACGAGATCCAGGCGCTTTCGGGGGCCGGGTTTGCGATGGTGTACTGTGATCCCAGAGGTTCCACGGGCTACGGCCTACGCTTTGCAAGCAGCAATGACTCCTGGGGGGAGGCGGCCTACGAGGATCTGATGGGCTTTCTGGACTATGCCGTTTCCCTGGGCTTTATCGACGAGGAGAGGCTTGGGATCACGGGAGGAAGCTACGGCGGCTATACCACCTGCAAGATCATCATGAGGAACCACAGATTCCGGGCGGCGGCGGCCCAGAGGACTTTTGTGAACAAGGCCACCTCCTACGGGACCGGGGACATGGGCTTTTACTCTGCCGCCATGGACTGGAGCGAGGTGAAGATAAGGGACTGTCTGCTGGAGCGTTCCCGCACCAGTATCATCCGCAATATGGACCAGATCGACACGCCGCTCCTCCTGCTCCACGGCTATCAGGACTACCGGTGTTCCTTCGAGCAGTCGGAGCAGATGTTTGTCTCCATGCGCCAGAGGCGGCCGGAGGTACCGGTGCGGCTTGTGATGTTCCCCGGGGAGAACCACGGCGTCAGCCGCACCGGCCTTCTGCATTTCCAGCAGAGGCACGTGCAGGAGATGATCGACTGGTTCACACGGTTTTTGAAGGAGGGCGCCCATGGAACAGAATAGAAAGAAAAACAGTGGATTTGAGGATTTCGACAGAAAAGAAAGCATTTCCTTCGGTCATTACCTGGAGGAGTCGGACCGGCTTTTGTTTGCCGATTCCTATTATGACGGGGAGGCGGGGCGGAGACGGAGCGAGATCGTCCTCCTTGACCGGAAGAGCGGGGAGCGGAGGCGGATCAGTGCCGGAGGAGAAGGGGAGGGAAATCCCGCGCTGAGTCCCGACGGAAGGCGGGTCCTCTTTCTCTCGACTCTCCCGGGGCAGGGGCGGCAGCTTTTCGTGTACGATCTGGAGACGGAGGCTTGCAGGCAGGTCACCACCATGCGCTTCGGTCTCACGGATCCCTTGTGGAGCCCGGACGGGACGAAGATCCTTTTTACTTCCTCCGGCTCGGACACCATGGACGAGGACTGGCTCCAGACTCCGGCGGACCCTGCGGAGGAGGCCCGCTACCGGCGGGAGCGGGCCAAGGAGCCGGTGGTCATCACGGACCTGGGCTACAAATTTGACGGCCTGGGCTTTGCCCAGCCGGAAGTCATGCACCTGTGGGTGGTGGAGGCGGACGGGTCCGCAAAGGCCCGCCGCATCACGGCGGGGGAAGCCAATTTCATGCACGGCGCCTGGGCCCCGGATTCCAAGCACGTGCTCTGTGAATCGAATCTCTACTGCGACAAGTCCATCGGCATTGCCATGGATCTTCTGTATCTCGACGTTGAGACCTGCGAGATGAGCCGGGTGACCAGGGACAAGATGGTGGTCTCCTATCCCAACCCGGTGCGGCCGGTGTTCACGCCGGACGGGAAATATATCATCATCGGGATCCTGGACTATGAGGGCCGGAAGGATCTGAACGGCACTTATCCCTCCTGCACCCTTTACCGGGTCACACCGGACGGAAAAGAGCTGACTTCCATCTCGGAGAAGACGGAGGAATGTCTTGACACGGTGCAGTTTGCCTACAATGCGGGCTGCGGGGCGGGCCTCGAGAAGGTCCGGGTCTCCTCGGACGGCCGTTACGTGCTCTTCCACGCCTGCTTCCGGGGGGAATGCCGGATCTTCAAGACGCCCATTTACGGGGAGGATCACAGGCCGGTGGCTCTTACGAAGGGGAAATATGCCCACAACGGGATGGGAGTGCCGAAAAACGGCAAGGTGCTCCTCAGCCAGTCGGAGACGGACGTGCCGGAAAGCTACGTGCTCCTGGATGAGAATACCGGCGGGACAGAACTACTGTACCAGTCCAATGAGGATTGGCTGGCGGAGAAAGCCTTAAGCCGGGCGGAGGATTTTTTCTTTGACTGCCTGGACGGAAGAAGCCTGGTCCACGGGTTCTGCCTTCCGCCCCAGAACAGGGAGCCCGGAAAGAAATATCCCTGTATCGTCTATGTCCACGGCGGGCCTCATCCCTTCTATACCTATGGCTTTGACCTGGAGATGCAGGCGTTTGCGGGGAATGGCTTCGGCGTGCTGTTCTGCAATCCCAGAGGCTCTTCCGGGTACGGGGATGAGCACCGGAAGATCGAGTATGCCTTCGACGGGAGCGCCTACACGGATATCATGCAGTTCGTCTCGGAGGCGGTCAGGCGTTTCGACTGGATCGACGGGGACCGCCTGGGACTCACCGGGGGCAGCTACGGGGGCTATATGACCAATTATGCCGCCAGCCGCAACAAGCGCTTCAAGGCGTTTATCACCCAGCGCTCCATCGGCAATGAGCTGATCAGCTATGCCTCCAGCGACATGCAGGGGGATTCCGGGGCGTATCCCACCTTCGGGGAGTTCATGGACCACGAGGTGGAGCGGTCGGTGATCTGCGGCATGGAGAAGGTGGATGCCCCCTTCCTGATCCTCCACGGTGTGGACGACCTGCGCTGCCCGGTGGAGGGGGCCCACCAGCTTTTCGTGGCCATAAAGGACAGCCATCCGGAGGATTTCCCCGTCAAGCTGGTGCTCTATCCCGGCTGCGCCCACAACCAGCCGATTCATCCGGGCCAGTTGCGCCACTATTACAGGACCATGCTGGACTGGTTCAAAACGTACTTATAAGGAGGTTTGCCATGTATCAGGTGTCTGTTTGTCTGGCCCCGGACTGGGATGGGGAGAAGATCCGGGAGCTTTCGGTGGAGCTTCGGGCGGATATCCCCGCCAGGAAGGGGGAGCCTTTATTCTTTGTCAATCTGGTGACCATCTTCAAGCCCTTTACGGAGCTTGCGGAACCCGTGAGCCTGGAGGGGGACGGGGAAAGGATCCCCCTCTCCATGCGGGAGGAGGAAAAGCCCCCCGTGAAAATGGGCGTTTACGTGCCGGAAACAGACAGCGGCGGGTGGACGCTCTGCTATCGCCTGAAGCTGGCCCCCGGAGGCAGGAACCCGGTCTTCGACTTAGGGTACGAGCGGGGCGGCATGAACGGCGCCGGAATGACTTTTATGCCCGCTTTCTATACGGAGGATACCATTGCGTACACCCTGTCCTGGGATCTTTCCGCCCTGCCGGGGGAGGCCATCGGCGTCTGGAGCTATGGCCAGGGCACCGTCCGGCGTGAGGGGGATGACGGCACTCTGATGGAGACCTTTTACGCCGCCGGTCTTTTGGACTGCGTGCGGCTGGGGAATTTCGGCTATTACTGGTTCGCCAATGACAGGATCCTGGAGAATGCGGTGGCGACGGCTCGGATCTTTGGCTATGAGAGCCGATTTTTCGGGGATGGGGGAGAGCCCTACACGATTTTTGTCCGGCACACCGACGGGGATGAGATCCGGGCGGGCGGGACGGCCCTGACCCGCTCTTATATGTATCTTTACCGGGATAATGAACAGTTGGATCCGGTCTGGCTCAAGTTTCTTTTTGCCCACGAGATGGTCCACAACTGGGTCCATTTGAAGGATGATCCTTTCGGGACCTGCACCTGGTACGTGGAGGGCATGGCTGAGTATTATTCCGCCGTGCTTCCCCTTCGGATGGGGATCGTGACCGGGGAGGAGCTGGCGGACCAGTTAAACAAGCGGGCGGCGGATTACTACGAGAACCCGAAACGGCATGCGGCCAATGCAGAGTGCGGCGCAGGGCTGATGGCGGACAAGGAGCTCACCCGGGTTCCCTATGGCCGCGGCTTCTTTTACCTGACCCATGCGGACAGCCGCATCCGGCAGGCCACGGGGGGAGAGCGCTGTCTGGACGACGTGATGCTTGCCCTGAAGGAACGGTTCCGGGAGGATAACTCTCTCCAGAATGAAGCCTGGTTTGAAGAGTACGGCAGGTACGTGGGGAGGGACGAGGCCCTTGCAGAGTATGAGTCTTTCCGGGACGGGGGCCTGGTGGTCCCGGCCGTGGACTGCTTTGAGGGGGCGGTGACGGTGAGGAAAGAGCGGGGGACGGTCCGGGAAACCGGGGAAGCCTGCGACATCTGGAAATTTTATCACCTGTGCGGTTGAGATATCTCGTTCTGTCTTCGCCAGGGAACAGCCGTTTGTAGCAGACGATAGGCAGATTTTGCAGATTTTGCGAGTATAGCGTCATCGAACCGACTGACCCGCTTTGATGGAAGCCGGTTCGATGACAATAGGCGGCGCAGCAAAATCAAAAAATCAACGTGTCTGCAAAAGCGGCTGTTCCCTGGCGGAGACATGGGAAACCTTCAGCCGCACAGGTGGAAAGTTTATATGGGGGATGAGAAATTTGATCGATCGGAAGTATCTGGAGGAATTTGCATATTTTGGGGACCGGATCTACATGGACTGTTCATGCCTTGGGATGCAGCCGGAGCGGACCAGGCGGGCGGCGGAGGAATACCTCCTGCGGTTTTCGGATTCCCTGGGCCGGGATCCTGAGATTTTCGGCTCCGAGATCCGCAGGCGGGGAAAGGAGGCACTGGGGAGGCTCGTCGGCGGGGAGCCGGAGGACATTTTCTTTACGATGAATACCACCTGGGGGAACAATTTTCTGGCGAAGGGGCTTCCCCTGGAGGCGGGAAGCCAGGTGTTGGTGTCCGGCGGGGATTTTCCCAGCGTCTACATGCCCTGGACGGCGAGCCAGGGGGAGGGTGTGGAGCTTGTGGCGCTTCCGTCCGAAAACGGCGTCGTGGCAGCGGAGGATCTGATCGCCGCCATGACGGAGAGGACCAGGGTGGTCTCGGTATCTCTGGCCCAGTCAACCTCCGGCTACGTGACGGACATCCGAAAGCTGGGCAGGGCCTGCAGAGAACGGGGAATCCTGCTTTCCGTGGATGCGGTCCAGGCGGCGGGGAGGATTCCCATCGACGTGGAAGAGATGGGCATCGACGTGTTGTCCGCCTCCAGCTACAAGGGGCTTCTGGGGGTGATGGGAGCCGCCTTTTGCTGGTGCAGGAAAGAGGTGATGGAGCAGGTCACGCCGCCTTATCTTTGCGGAAATATTGAGCAGGACTATGAGCTGCCCCTGGGCCTTTTTGACGGGGAGGAGATTCGGCTTGGAATCCCAGCCTACGCCCACCGGGCGGCCCGCATGGAGACCGGCACCATGAATCTCATGGGGATCTATACCATGACGAAGAGCGTGGAGATGCTCCTGGAGATCGGAATAGAGAAGGTTGCAGAGCAGATCCGGGAGGTGGAAACCTGTTTCAGGGAGCGGCTTAAGGAGGCAGATCTGGATATCCGGCTCCTGGGAAGCGACGATCCTGATACCTGGGGCGGGAGCGTCAGTTTCCTCTACGACCTTTCCCGCAAGGACAGGCTGGAACAGGCCCTCTCGGAGGCCGGGATCTTTGTGACGGTGCGGGACTATCTGAGGGTGAGCTTTCACTATTATAATACGAAGGAACAGGCAGAGCGGCTGGCCGCCGTGCTTGAGCAGGCGCTGGGGCGGCGGCAAGGGAGATGAGAATGAGAATTTTCCTCTAAAGAAAAAATTCATAGTTTTTTTATGGAAAAAGCCAGAAAGGAAGTGTATACTCTTTTCATGTAGGAAAAAAATAGGGAATTGTCTTGTAGGATGAACGCAGGATAAAGGTTTGGGAGGTTTTTGGATGGCCAGGCGGCAGACAGAACAGGAAGATTATGAGGCGGCGACGGAGCGGATTCCGATTGAGGAGATTCAGGCGGCAAGGAGCAGGATGCGGCAGGCTTCGCAGGAGGAAGCCATGGCAGGACGGAGAGAGGGGCTTGCAGAAGCGGGGAAGCAGGTGCCGCTTGAGTTGATGCCGATGAGACGGATGCCGGCGGAACGTGGATCGGAGATGCCGACTGTATCGGAACGTGGGCGAGAAGCACAGGGCTTTCCGGAGCAGGTGCAGGAAGAACTTCGTGTATCCAACAAAAGAAGTGAGGGGCGTCTGGCGGGTGCTCAGAAGGGGTCGGCGGGATATCGGCCGGTGGTCTCTTACAAGACAGGACTTTCCAGAGACCAGGTGGAGGAACGGCTGGCGACGGGGCTTTCCAACGTGGCGGTGGATTCTTCTTCCAGGACCACGGGTGAGATCATTCGGGGCAATCTGTTTACGTATTTTAATCTGATCTTTGCGGTTTTGACGGTGCTGCTCTGCGCCGTGGGTTCTTTTCGGAATCTGACGTTTCTTCCGGTCATCATGGTCAATACCCTGATCGGTATCGTGCAGGAGATTCGGGCCAAGAAGGTGCTGGAGAAGATGAACATGCTAGGAGCACCCAAGGCGGCCGTGGTGCGGGAGGGAAAGGTCTGGACGGTGGATGCGGAGGAGTTGGTCCGGGACGACGTGGTGATCTTCAAGGGAGGGAACCAGATCTGTGCCGACGCCATGGTCCTTGCCGGGGAAGTTCAGGTCAATGAATCTCTGCTGACGGGCGAGTCTGACGAGATCACCAAGCGGAAGGGGGATCCGCTGATCTCCGGAAGCTTTGTGGTGTCGGGGCAGTGCCATGCGGCCCTCACGGCGGTGGGGAGCGCTTCTTATATTTCGAAGCTGACCATGCAGGCCAAGGAGATGAAGACCGGGGAGCAGTCGGAGATGATGCGCTCTCTGGACAAGATTCTCAAGGTGGTGGGAGTCATTCTAATTCCCATTGCCATCGTGTTGTTTGTCCAGGGCTATGTGTATAACGGAGAGACCATCACCGACAGCATCACCTCCATGGTGGCGGCGGTCATCGGCATGATCCCGGAGGGCCTTTACCTGCTGACCAGTGTGGCTTTGGCAGTCAGTTCCATCCGCCTGGCGAAAAATGGCGTGCTCCTTCACGACATGAAGAGCATTGAGACTTTGGCCAGAGTGGATGTGCTCTGCGTGGACAAGACGGGAACCATCACAGAGAATAAGATGAGTGTGAAGGACGTGGTTCCGGCCCCCGGCTATCGTTCGGGCATGGCGCCTCTTCCGGCTCTTCTCGGGGATTTTGCGAAGGCCATGAGCAGTGACAACATTACCATGGAAGCGCTCAAGGAATCTTTTACGGAGGGAACGGGGGCCCGTCCGGTCCGGGTGATCCCCTTTTCCTCGGCGGTCAAATACAGCGGTGTGGTGTTTGCGGACGGGGCTTATGTGCTGGGAGCGCCGGAGTTTGTTCTGCGGGAGGATTTCGAGGCGGTGCGGGTTCAGGTGGAGGGCCACACCGCGAAGGGCTACCGGGTGCTGGTGTTCGGCTCCTACGACGGGGAGCCGGACGGAAAGCCGCTCACGGGGAAGGTGGTTCCCCTGGGTTTCGTGCTGTTGGCCAATCCCATCCGCAAAGAGGCGCCGGAGACCTTTGCCTACTTTGCCGAGCAGGGAGTGGAGATCAAGGTGATCTCCGGGGACAATCCCCTGACCGTGTCGGAGGCAGCGAAGGAGGCCGGGGTCCAGGGGGCGGAAAACTACGTGGACGCTTCGACACTGACCACGCCGGAGGCGGTCAGCCAGGCCATGCGGGATTATACGGTGTTCGGCCGGGTGACGCCGGACCAGAAGCGGCAGTTTGTGGGAACCCTCAAGCTCCAAGGCAGGACCGTCGCCATGACCGGGGACGGGGTCAACGATGTGTTAGCCCTGAAGGACGCCGACTGCAGCGTGGCCATGGCGTCGGGAAGCGAGGCGGCGGCCCAGGCATCCCAGGTGGTTCTTTTGGACTCGGATTTCTCAGATCGGAAGAGCGTCGTGT
>CAJUOF010000115.1 GCA_910587905.1 uncultured Lachnospiraceae bacterium | reverse complement strand
TGGATTACGGCGAGGCCGTCCGGATTTTAAAGCGGGATACCAGGCATTTCGCCAAACGGCAGCTCACCTGGTTTAAGCGGGAGCGGCAGACCGACTGGCTTTCCCTGGACGGGAAGACAGAAGAAGATGCCTTAACGGAATTGGAAGCGATCCTTTTCAAAAGAGGACTTTTATCATAACGACATCATTTATGAGGGGGAGAAGAAGAAGTTGTCGGAGCATTCTCTTTGGGAATCATTAAAGACGATCGCAGCGGAAAGCGCAGACCGGATCATGGACATCAGCCATTACATTTTTACCCATCCGGAGCTGGGGGAAAAGGAGTATGAGAGCTGTCATTATCTGACAAAGGTACTGAGGGAGGCCGGATTTTCGGTCACCTGTCCCTACGGGACCATGGAGACGGCGTTCCGTGCCGAGCTTCGCCGGGGCGAGGGAGCGACGATCGCATTTCTGGCGGAATATGACGCACTGCCCGGATACGGGGAAGAGAAACGGCCCGCCCATGCCTGCGGACACAACTGGGTCGCCGCAGTCTCCGTGGGCGCCGCTCTGCTCTTAAGTCGGGTCGAAGGATGGAAGGGGACCGTCGTTGTGCTCGGCACTCCGGCGGAGGAAACTGTCGGCGGAAAAGTGATCCTGGCAAAGAACGGGGCCTTTCTGGGGATCGACGCCGCATTTGAGATGCACCTGAACAAGTGCAACAGTCTGCGCCCCCACGCCATCGCCATTGATTCCTGGGAGTTTTCCTTCCGGGGAAAGGCGAGCCATGCGGCGGCGGCTCCGGAGCGGGGGATCAATGCCCTGGATGCGGTGAATCTGACCTTTGCCGGGATCAGCGCCCTCCGCCAGCAGCTAAAGCCGGACGTCCGCATTCACGGGATCGTCACGGATGGCGGCGCTGCGGTGAACGTCATCCCGGAGTCGGCCGCCTGCCGCTTTTACGTCCGAAGCGAGAAGCGGGAGTATCTGAACGAGGTTTCCAGGAGGGTCATAGACTGCGCCCGGGGAGCGGCCCTGATGACGGGGGCGGAGCTTGTCGTCCGGCAGTTTGAAAACAGCTACGACGACCTGGAGCCAAACGCAGTCCTCATGGAGCGCATGGCGGTCCATCTGGAGCGGGCCGGATTTGGGGAGGTGGAGACTGCAAAGCAGGAGCCGGGCTCCACCGACCTGGGGACGGTCAGCCATCTCGTCCCAGTTTTTTACGGCTATGCCGGCGTCGGCGACGGGTGCACCGACTGCCACGAGGCAGATTTCATTCCACTGGCCGACAGTCCTCAGGCGGCGGAGCAGGCCGTGCGGTGTGCGCTGGCGATGGCCTGCGGAGCGGCTGAGCTTCTGACAAACCGGAAGCTTCTCTCGGAAGTGAAAGCGGCCTTCCTAGGCGGCACATCCCAGCAGGTCTGCAAAGCTCCTGCGGCAAGCAGACGATAGGAGAGAAACCGGCGAACGGCGCGAGGATACCTGCCGGAACCCTTTCTCCCGCTTCATTAGAGGAAGGATTCCGGCTAATCGGGGCCGCAGCGCCGTGTCGATTTCCGACGTGTCTGCGGGCGCAGGAGCTTCGCAGACCTGCGTGAAGCTTGCGAAATTTTAAAGAAACGAGGAATTCCCATGACCACATTAAACAATTTTTACCGCACTCTTGGCTACGACGAAAGGCTTCTGACCCTCGGTGAGGAAACAGAGGCTTCTTTAAAAAAGCGCTTTGACGCCATCGACCAGATTGCAGAGTACAACCAGATGAAGGTGCTCTCGGCCATGCAGAAAAACCGGGTGGCGGAAGCACATTTTTCCGGCTCCACCGGATATGGCTACAACGATCTGGGGCGGGAGACCCTGGAACAGATCTATGCGGATATTTTTCATGCAGAGGCGGCCCTGGTGCGGCCCCAGATCACCTGCGGGACACATGCGCTGGCCGTGGCCCTCTCAGCGAACTTACGGCCGGGGGACGAACTGCTTTCCCCTGTGGGAAGGCCATACGATACCCTGGAGGAGGTCATCGGCATCCGGCCCTCCAAGGGCTCCTTAAGAGAGTACGGTGTTTCCTACGCCCAGGCAGATTTAAAAAAGGACGGCTCCTTTGATTATGAGGCCATTGGACAAGCCATAAATGAGCGGACAAAGCTGGCTACCATCCAGCGGTCCAAGGGCTATGCCGCGAGGCCCACCCTGTCGGTCTCCGCCATCGGGGAATTGGTTTCTTTCTTAAAATCAAAAAAGCCGGACATCATCTGTATGGTGGATAACTGTTATGGGGAATTTACCGAAATCCTGGAACCGACGGATGTGGGAGCGGACCTCTGTGTCGGGTCCCTGATCAAAAATCCCGGCGGCGGGCTGGCCCCCTGCGGCGGCTACATCGTCGGAAAAGAAGAGTACGTGGAGCAGGCGGCCTTCCGCTTAAGCGCTCCGGGATTGGGAAAGGAGGTGGGAGCCAGCCTCGGTCTCTCACAAACCCTGTACCAGGGCTTATTCCTCTCACCGACGGTGACGGCAGGAGCCGTGAAGGGAGCCGTCTTTGCCGCCGCCCTTTACGAGCGGCTGGGCTTTCCCGTGTTTCCATCTTCCGGGACGACGCGCCACGACATCATCCAGGCCGTGGACCTGGGCTCTCCGGAGGCATTGAAGGCTTTCTGTTTGGGGATCCAGGCGGCAGCCCCGGTGGATTCCTTTGTGACTCCGGAACCCTGGGCCATGCCGGGCTATGACTGTGACGTCATTATGGCGGCGGGCGCTTTCGTCCAGGGTTCCTCCATTGAACTTTCCGCCGACGGTCCTCTAAAGCCGCCTTACACGGTCTTTTTTCAGGGCGGATTGACCTGGTATCACGCAAAGGTCGGAATCCTTTCCTCCGCCCAGAAGCTTTTGGAGGCGAATCTGGTCACATTATGAGAAATTCCTTAAATTTCCTTAAGATTTTGTTTTTCGGTGTACAGGAGCCCCAAATTGTGATAAACTGATAGATAGTTATTTTTTGAGTTTGGAGAGATTTTCAGTGAAACAGGAGAAGAGGAACCTATGAAGACAGCAAAAAGCAAATGGTCCCTGTTGATTCTGATTTTGTCAGGGATCGTGCTGGGTGGTTTTCTCGGACAGCTCCTCGGTGGTCTTTCTGCCTTCGAGTGGCTGAATTTCGGACAGACCTTTGGTCTTGCAAATCCTATGGTTTTGGACCTTGGGATCCTGACCATCACCTTTGCCCTCACCATCAAAATCACGATAGCGGGGATTTTAGGGATGGTGATTGCCATTGTGATCTACCGATTGCTTTAAAATAGGACGGGAGCAAGTCGTTTTCTCGGCGCCCCGGTAAAAAACGATTTTGAGCCTGACTTCCGAATAGTTTCATATTGTAAGGAGGCAGGCAGCATATGACACGAAACACCATCAGTGAACTTCCGGTTTCCGAACGCCCCTATGAAAAATGTCAGGCATTGGGACCGGACGGACTTACAGACGCAGAACTTCTCGCAGTCATCCTCAGGACGGGTACGAGAGGGCAGGGCGCATTAGAGACCGCCAGGCAGGTTTTGGAACTCTGCGCTCCCTATGGCGGCCTTTCCGGGCTTTACCATTTGAGTGACGGAGAACTTCGGCGGATTTCCGGTATCGGCACGGTGAAATCGATCCAGCTTTCCTGTATCGGAGAACTGACCAAGCGAATCAGCCGGAGCCGTACCATCAAAGAACAGGCGTTTCTCACACCAGAGGGAGCGGCCGCTTATTTTATGGAAGAGATGAGGCACAAGGAGAAAGAAGAGCTTCGGGCCGCATTTCTGGATACCAAGGGAAACCTGTTGAAGGAAACCGTGCTCTCTGTCGGCACGGTCAATGAAGCACTCATCTCCCCCAGGGAGATTTTCGTGGACGCCCTCCGGTATCAGGCGGTGGGCATGATTTTACTCCACAATCACCCAAGTGGCGATCCAGAGCCTTCCGAGGAGGATGTTCTGGTGACAAAGCGGATCACCGAGGCCGGGAGACTTCTCGGGATTACGCTCCTCGACCATATCGTCATCGGGGACAATTGTTATATCAGCTTAAAAGAACGAGGAATCATATAGAATGAAAGACAAGAAGAAGTTTTCTCTTCCAGCCAGATATGTGCTTTTTTTTCTGATGCTGTTATGCGTAGCGCTTCTGGCTGTCGGATATTTTCGGCCGGGCTTTCTAAGCCCCGTCACAGGTGTGGTGAATTCCATATTGGCCCCCATGCAAAAAGGACTAAATCAACTGGGGAGCAGCTTTGCCGACACAGCCTTTGACTATCAAAGCCTGGAGGAAGCCAGGGCGGAAAACCAGCAGTTAAAGGAAGAGCTGGCCGCTCTCAAGGAGGATATTGGCAATTACCAGCAGGGACAGGTAGAGCTCCAGGAGCTGAGAGAACTTTTTGAACTCAAGGGGCAGTACACCGATTATGAGACCACCGGAGCCAGGATTATTCAGAAAGATGCCGGAAACTGGTATCACTCTTTTGTCATTGACAAGGGGGAAGAGGACGGCATCGCCGTGGATATGAATGTCATTGCCGACGGCGGTCTGGTGGGGATCGTCACGGAGGTGGGCAAAAATTATGCGAAAGTGCGATCCATCATTGACGACGACAGCAATGTCAGTGCCATGTCCTTAAATTCCGGCGACACCTGCATTGTTTCGGGGGATCTGCAGCTCTATGCAGACGGCAGCCTTCGGATCAGTTATATCGATAAAAATGATAACATCTGGGATGATGACAAGATCGTCACTTCGAATATCAGCGACAAATATCTTCCCAATATTTTGATCGGCTATGCAAGAGACATCCAGGTGGACAGCAACAATGTGACTAAATCCGGCTATCTGATTCCGGAAGTGGATTTAGATCGGAAGAGCGTCGTGTAGGGAAAGAGT
>CAJUOF010000114.1 GCA_910587905.1 uncultured Lachnospiraceae bacterium | reverse complement strand
CCTCTGCCTTTTCCACGGAGGAGGAGCCGCCGAGCAGGAGGAAGAGCTGGGCATCGTAGACGGTGATCTCCTGTTCTTTGTCCTCCGTCTTATCTAGATAGGAAGCTTCTTCGCCGATGGACCAGGTGGCGTAATACATGCCGTTTCCGGACAGGGCGTCCTTCTTATCCCGGAAGGTCAGCTCTTTCGGTGTGTCGACGCCCAGAATGTCGCCGATGGTGATCCAGCCCTCGTCCCAGTCCTTTCCGTCCGCCGCCTTCTCCGGCAGGGGAGCTTCCCCGCAGGCGGCGAGAAGCAGGCAGGCCACCAGCATAAAGAGAAAAATGATCCGTTTTTTCATGAAACCGCTCCTTCCGTCAATCGCTCCCACAAGGCTTCACAGCCTTCGGGATATTCTGTGGTCTTCTCTGTCCAAAATCCCCGTCTTCCCAAAAACAGCGGCTCCACCAGGGTTTTATTGTCGCCGCTCACGGTCTCGCCGAGCAGACTGTAAGAATAGGCACCCAGATCCTGGCCGGCCAGCGCCGGACACCGGCTCCAGGCGAGGCATATCCCGTCTGCAGAATTGTCATTTTCTGCGGGAAGGGAGCCGTCCAGCCGACACAGGGAATGATATTCCGTCTGGAAACGCTCCGGGTCCTCCAACAGAAAGAAATAGCTCTCGCATTCCAGCAGATCGGCTGTCAGGGACACGCCGGCCGAGTAGGCGGCCTCGGCGTCTCCCCCGCCGGCATACTGGGTCAGATGTACCGAAACCTTCCCGTCGCCGTTTATGTCGTCGCCCAGAGAGGAGAAGGCCCGCTCAACGGCCAGGACCGTGTCCTCCGGGAGCGGTTCAGTCCCCACGTAGGCGATCTGATAGTCCGGCAATGTTTCGCCAAGGCCTGACGCGTGCCAGGCGATGTCTGCGAGGGCGGCCAGAAGGACGGCTCCCAGGAGAACCTGCCATCTGTGATAATGCCACCAGTTCTTTCGTTTTTCGGCGGGTGTCATGGTGACGGGCTTCTCCGGCTTTACGTCCCGGTATTTCCATTTTAAGTATTCGCTTGCCATTCAGAACTCCTCCTGTGTGGTGCCGCCGGGGGCGTAGCTGCCGGGAAGGCAGACCAGGGAAGGGATGTTGGAACGGTCCGGAGCCAGCAAGAGATCCACGCAGGTTTCCGCCAGCTTTTCGACCGGCTGGATGATGGTGGAACAGTAGAGGCTGTTTGTGCCCAGCTGCCGGATCCCGTCAAAACCGATGATCTGCACGTCCTCCGGGATCCGGATCCCGGATTCCGCCAGGATTTTCCGGATCCGCTCGGCAAGCAGGTCGGTGGAGCAGAAGATGCCGTCGATCTCCAGCTTCCCGTTTTTCGTGTGGGAGCGGAAGAATGCCCGGAATGCATCCGCATCCCCGTCGCCGTTCTGCCGGAAGACTTCGCAGGGGATATCCCTGGTCCGGCAGACCATCTCAAAGCCGTCCCCCCGCTTGTCTGTCTCGCCGGGCTGCATGGATCCGGTCCTGAGGAAGGCCAGATGGCGGCAGCCGAGCTCCAGAAGCTTTTCCGCAGCGATGCGCCCGCCCCCGTAGTTGTCTGTGGCCACGCAGGGGATATCCGGCCCGAGGCTTCTGTCGATGCTGACAAAGGGAAGCTCTCTGTCAATGGACAGGGGATTGTAGGTCAGGGCAATGATGCCGTCCACCTTGTTCTGGCGCACCATGTTGATGCAATCCTGTTCCCGGTCGGGATTGCGGTCGGTCAGGTATAGGAGCATCCGGTAATCCCGCCTGGCCAGGGCGGTATAGATTTGTTGGGACAGGGAGCCGAAATAGGGGTGGTCCACTGCCGGGAGGATCAGGGCGGCGGTGTAGGTCTTGCCGGCCCTGAGGCCCCTGGCGTATTGGTTGACCTGATAGCCCAGCTTTTTGGCGGCAGCCTCCACTTTGGCCTGGTAGCTGGCGCCCACCGGGAGCCCGTTAAACACTTTCGAGACGGTCCCCAGGGCGACTCCTGCTTCCCTGGCGACATCTTTCATGGTCGGTGCACTGCTTTTCATGAACGATTCTCCTGTATGCGGAATGATTTCTGTCCCTATCATAGCAGATAAATTCACGGTTGTAAAGAACGATTTCATGATTTTCACGACAATTTCATGAAACGTTATTCGTCGAGAAAAAAGAAAGCGAGATCAAAAGAAGGAGGTAAAAATGTAATAATTAATCTAAAACAACACGAAAAATACAGGGAAATTAGCTAAAATTTGACAAAAACTTCTTGACAATTATTATATAGTTATGTATGATTTTTGTAGCATGCGGATTACTTGCAAATAACGTTTCACAAATAACGTTTCGCGCAAGGAACCGAAGGGGCAGAAGGGAGAAGCATGCGGGAGGTGATCGGCAGGGAAAAGCTTTGCCCGGGCAATGCACGGGCACAAATGAGGTTTTGGAAATGAATATTCAGGAAAGTATTTATCAAAGGAGGAGTGAGTCGTATGAAAGCAAGTGAACAAGCAAAGAGCGGGAAGCCGGTTGTCCGGGGAAAGCCCCTGGGCAGAAGGCTCCGTGACAACTGGCAGCTTTACGCGCTGCTTTTGATCCCGGTGGTGTTGACCCTGGTTTATAAGTACATACCCATGTACGGCATTCAGATCGCCTTCCGTGATTTCAAGGCGAGCCGGGGCTATGCGGGCAGTGAATGGGTGGGCCTTTATTGGTTCAAGCGGTTCTTCAGCGCCCCCAACTGTCTGAGGATGATCAAGAACACGGTCCTTTTAAGCCTCTACACGCTGCTTTGGACCTTCCCGATCCCGATCATCCTGTCGCTGATCATCAATCAGCTTCGTTTCGGGAAGTTCAAGCGGGTGGTGCAGACCGTGTTATATGCGCCCCATTTTATTTCCATCATGGTCATCTGCGGTATGATCCGCATCT
>CAJUOF010000113.1 GCA_910587905.1 uncultured Lachnospiraceae bacterium | reverse complement strand
TGACCGGCTGATCCGGGGGGTTACGTTCCTGGGGGCGGCCATGCCGAAATTCTGGCTGGGGTTTCTCCTGGTGCTTCTGTTTTCGCTGAAATGGAGGCTTCTGCCGGTCCAGGGGGCCGGGGAACTAAAATGCCTGATCCTCCCTTCTTTTACTCTGGCCTGTTCTTTTATTGCCACTTACACGAAGCTTCTGCGCAACAGTATTCTGGAAATTCGGAATCAGCCTTTTGTGTCTTATGCCAGGGTCCGGGGGTTTTCCAGGCGTCAGGCCATGTTCCGCCATGTGCTCCCCAACGCCCTCCTGCCGGTGTTTACGACGCTGGGGCTTCATTTCGGGGGGATTCTTTCGGGGGCGGTGATCGTGGAAAACGTGTTTTCCTGGCCGGGGCTCGGCAGAATGTGTGTCAGTGCGGTGGCGGCCAGAAATTATCCCATGATCCAGGGGTATATCCTTCTGATGGCGGCGGTGTTCGTGATCGCCAACTTGGTTTCGGACGTGGCCTGTGCGCTCCTGAATCCGAAGCTTCGGCTGGGGGGCTGATATGAAATTCCGAATGTATTTGTTGCTGTTGTCGATTCTTGTGCTGGCCTGTCTTTTTGCGCCGGTTCTCGCCCCCTGTGATCCCAACCTGGCGGAGCCGACCGCCAAGTTTGCGGAGATTTCCAGGGAACATCTTTTGGGCACGGATTACCTGGGCCGGGACCTGTTTTCCAGGGTGCTCTGGGGCGGGCGGAACACCATGGGCTATGCGGCCCTCGTGGCGGCGGCTTCGGCTTTTCTCGGCGTCTGTCTCGGGATGCTGTCCGGATTTGCGGGCGGCCTGTTTGACGAGTGTCTGATGAAGGGGAGTGACGTTCTCCGGTCTTTTCCGGGGGTCGTCGTCGTGCTCATCGTGGTCAGTGTCCGGGGCGTGGGCATTGGAAGTATCTGCGTGGCCATGCTTCTCACCCGCTGGATCTGGTATGCCAGGATGGCCAGGAACCTGACCAGGGCGGAAATGGGGCGGACTTCCATGCTGGCCAGCCGCATTTGTGGGAGCGGCTGGCTTAAAATCTTGAGACGCCATGTTTTCACGGCGATTCTGCCGGAGCTTCTGCCGGTGTTTTCCATTGATTTCGGAAGCACGCTCCTTGCCATTTCCGGCTATTCGTTTCTGGGGTTGGGGATTTTGCCGCCGGAGGCGGAATGGGGCATGATGATCAGTGACGGGCGGAATTATATGGAGCATCCGGGAATGATGTTCTGGCCGGGGCTCTGTGTGGTGTTGATCGTGGTCAGTGTGAATTTCCTGGGGGACAAGCTCCGGGACGGTCTGGAGGAGAGACGGTCATGAGTGGAATGGAACCTCTGTTTGCTGCAAAAGGGCTTTCTGTCTCTCTGCGGGAAAAGGGACGGCTGCTTCCCGTGGTCTTTCCTGCGGACTTTGCCGTAAAAGCCGGCGGCTGCACGGGGATGATCGGGGAAAGTGGCTGTGGCAAGTCTGTGCTCTGCAGGGCCGTCCTGGGCCTTTTGGCGGGTGGCAGGTGGCAGGTGGAGGGGGAGGCTTTTCTGGGAGGGGAGCGGATTCCCCTTGAGAATGACAGGGGGATGGACGGGTTCCGGGGAAGGCGGATGTCCATAATCGTCCAGGACCCGCTGTCTGCTTTTGATCCGAGAATGACCATCGGCGCCCATTTTCTGGAAGGAATCGGGAGGAAGGGGCGGAAGGAACGGTATCGGGAGGCGGTTTCCGTTCTCTCACGGATGGCGCTTAAGGCCCCGGAGGACGTGATGCGAAGGTATGCCTTTGAGCTTTCCGGCGGCATGCTGCAGCGGGCCCTGATTGGTTTAAGTCTCCTTGGACGCCCGGAGTTTCTGATCGCCGACGAGCCGACCACGGCCCTCGACAGCACGGTCCAGGAGGAGATTCTGCGGTTGCTTTCGGAGCTGCGGGGAGAAAGCGGGCTGTCTCTGCTGCTCATTTCCCACGATTTGAGCGTGATCTCCAGAATGGCGGACACGGTCTATGTGATGTATGCCGGGCGGATCGTGGAGTGCGGTCCCATGGAGGAGGTGCGAAGGTTTCCGCTTCACCCTTACACGGTCGGCCTGTTCGCTTCAAGGCCGGCTTTTTCCAAGGAAAGACTCTCGGTCATGGAGGGCCGGCCCCCTGTTTTGGGGGAGTTTTCCGGGCCCGGCTGTGCCTTTGCCCCCAGATGCCCCGGGGCCGGGGAGGTGTGCCGGTCGGAGGTCCCGCCCTTTGAGTCGGCGGGGGGAGGCCATCTGGTCAGGTGTGGGCGGAAGGAGGCCTGGGGAGCATGCGGGGGCGGAGGAGGCTTCTGAGGAGAGGGGGCGGATGGATGTGTCTTTTTTGGAGCTTCGGGAGGTCTGTAAATGTTACCGGGGCCGGCAAAAGGGGAGTCGGACGGAGGCCGTGCAGGGGGTGAGTCTTTCCCTGGAACGGGGACGGTGTCTCGGCGTGGTGGGGGAGAGCGGCTGTGGGAAAAGCACCCTCTGCCGGATGATTGCCGGGATCGAAAAACCGGATTCCGGGGGGATTTGGCTGGAAGGCTCTTCTGTCCGGGAGAAGGGGAACCGGCAGAAGATTCAGATGGTCTTTCAGAACAGCCTGGATGCGGTCAATCTTCATCTGAATGCCGGGCGGATTCTTTCGGAACCGCTGGAGAATTTTTTCTCCATGGGCCGGGAGCAGAGGAGGAGGGAGATAGGGCGGCTTCTGGAGCTGGTGGGGCTTTCCGGAGAGGATGCGGGCAAATTTCCGAGACAGTTTTCCGGAGGACAGCTCCAGCGGGTCTGCATCGCCAGGGCTTTGGCGGCGAAACCGGAGCTGCTGCTTCTGGACGAGCCTTTAAGCAGTCTGGACGTGTCGGTTCAGGCCCAGCTTTTGAACCTGCTGGCGGACCTGAAACGGGAATTTGGGCTGACTTGCCTTTTGGTTTCCCATGACCTGGAGGCGGTCTATTATCTGGCCGACGAGCTGGCCGTCATGTACGGCGGCACTCTGGTGGAAACCCTTTCCGACATCACGGCCCTGGACCGTCTGCGGCATCCCTATGCCAGGCGGCTTTTGTCTGTCCACGACGGAAAGGCGGGAGTGGAGCGGACGGAGGGAAACCCTCTGCCGGGGGAGGCGGGGAGGGCCTGCGTCTATGCCGGCCGGTGCGCAAAAGCGGACGGGCTCTGTTTTTCCGAGAGACCGAAGCTTTCCGGGAGGGAGGCAGGACACAGGGTCGCCTGTCATTATATTTGAGAAAACCGCTTGCATATTGGGGAAAGATGTGGTACAATAACTCTCGGTTCGGCGGGTCGTATGACCGGCCGGGCGATTGGCGGATGTGGCGGAATGGCAGACGCATCAGACTCAAAATCTGACGGGGGCGACCTCGTGTGGGTTCAAGTCCCACCATCCGCAGGAGTGAGAAATCCCCGGAAACGATGGAAATCAAAAGAAATCCAGTGTTTCCGGGGATTTTTGATATATTGGTATATGTATGTGCAATACATGTAGTTGTACGTTAATTTTGTAAAAGTATCACACAAAAAATGAAAGTGAATTGAAAAGTTTATTTCCACTTTGAAAACGATGGTTAAGAAAGTGGTATTTACTCTTACAAAAAGTGGTAAATGCTACTTTTCACTTCATTGAATGTAAATTTTTGATATTTTCTGGTTGACAGATGGTAAATCCTGTGGTATAAATGGAGGGTAGGCTTCAGCTAGGGCACAGGGGTGTAGTTCAGTCGGTAGAACGTTGGTCTCCAAAACCAAATGTCGAGGGTTCGAGTCCTTCCGCCCCTGCTTATGAATCTTTTGAGGCCAATTAATCCCATGGGGCATTAGCGCAGTTGGGAGCGCGCCACACTGGCAGTGTGGAGGCCAGGGGTTCAAGTCCCCTATGCTCCACGAAGAAGACCATGTAGATACGCTGAGATTTATAGATGGGCGCATGTACATGGTTTTTTTGTGCGGAAAAAGTTTCTTTTCCCGTAGGCTTAGCGAAATAGGGTTTTTATAGGGATTTCCGTGGTAAGCTTATAAGAGAAAACTCTGGATGGGAGTGAGTGGTTATGGCGTACAAGCTTTTGATTGCGGACGACGAAGGGGATATTCGGGCGCTTTTGACGGATTTTTTTGGCATGCAGGGGTATCGGACAGAAACGGCGAAAGACGGGAGGGAGGTACTGGAGCGGATTTCCGGACAGCCGGATTTGATTCTCCTGGATATTAACATGCCGGGGATGGACGGGTTGGAGGTGTGCCGGAGGATTCGGGAGTATGTGGACTGTCCGATTTTGTTTTTAACGGCCAGGGTGGAGGAGCAGGACAGGATCAACGGGCTGATGACGGGTGGCGACGATTATATCATCAAGCCCTTTTCTCTGGATGAGCTGGGAGCACGGGTGACGGCCCATCTCAGGCGGGAGGCCAGAAGCGGAAAGAAGGAGTCGCTTCGGTTTTCGGACGAACTGGTGATCCATTATTCCAGGCGGTGCGTCTACTGCGGCGGGGAGAACGTGGGGCTTACCAGGACGGAGTTCGATATTGTGGAACTGCTCTCCATGAACCGGGGGCAGGTTTTTTCCAAGGAGCGAATCTATGAGCGGCTGTGGGGTTATGACAGCGACGGGGACGAGGCCATTGTGACGGAGCACATCCGGCGGATCCGCCTGAAAATTAAAAAGTATTCGGAGAAGGCTTATATTGCGACAGTCTGGGGGGTGGGCTATCAGTGGGTTGGCTAAAGAGAAGATGGCGAGCTTTTCGGGAAAGGCTGTTTCATCTTTCCCTGAAAAAGGCCCTGGCGCTCTATATTGCCCTGGGAACGGCGGCCACGCTGGTCCTGATGATGTTCGTCGGTTCTCTATCCCAGGAATTATTAAGCAATCTGGAATGGAAATACCGGTCTCTCTACAAGGATGAGTTTTATTTGGAAATGCCTATCGTGCTGGCAGAGCCAGTGGCACCAGAGGAACCCGTCGCACCGGAAGAGCCAGTCGTACCGGAGGGGCCAGACGCACCGGAGGAGCCCATGGATTCTGACGAACTTGGGGCCGACGAGTTTTATCAGTCGGATGCCTACAGGAGCTACGCAGAGCATATTGATGGGGCTTACAGAGTCGCTTATGGCGAAATGAGCAGTACGGACAGGCTTTTAAAGGATGTGCTGGATTTTACCCAGAGTTGGGGCATGGTCATCTGTGCGGCGGTCGGGATCACCGGGGTTTGTCTTCTGTTTTACCGGAACAAATTAAAACGTCCGCTTCGGATTTTGACGGACAGTGCGGAGAAAATCGCTGCCAATGACCTTGATTTTGTCTGCGAGTACGGGGCGGGGGACGAGATGGGGATGCTCTGTGCCGGGTTTGAGAAGATGCGGAGGAGTCTTGGGGAGAATCACCGGAAAATGTGGGACATGATGGAAGAGCAGCGGCGGCTCAACCATGCCTTTGCCCATGACCTCAGAACGCCTCTCACGGTGCTCCACGGGTATATTGACTTTTTGGAAAAGTATTACCCGGACGGCAGGGTGAGCGAGGATAAGCTTATGGAAACCCTTGCCATGATGGACCGGCAGGTCCTGCGCTTAAGAAGGTTCGGAGACACCATGAAGAGTGTCAGTTCTCTGGAGGACCGGAAGGTGCAGAGGAAGCCCGTCTGCGGGGCGGAGGTTTTTGGGGCGGTGAGATCCATGGCGGAGGCCCTTGACGGGACCGGGGGAGTCCGGATCTGGATGGAGAGGCGCATTTCGCCGGAGCGGATTTTTTTTCTGGACGAGGAATTGTTTTTGGAGGTGGCGGAAAACCTTCTTTCCAATGGGATGCGTTATGCAAAGGAATGGGTGCAGGTGATCCTCGCAGAGTCAGGGGGATTTTTGGAACTTTATGTGAAGGATGACGGGCCGGGATTTTCGGAGGAGGGCCTTCGCATGGCGGCGAAGCCTTATTATAAAGATAAGGAAGAAACGGGGAAGGAGCATTTCGGCATCGGGCTCTATATCTGCCGGGTCCTCTGCGAGAAGCACGGGGGATTCCTCGGCATCCACAACAGTGTGGACGGCGGTGCGATCCTCTCGGCGGCCTTCGGCACGGAGGATATAGAGAAAAAATAGAGATTTCCATTTTATAATAACCCTGACGGTGGAAAACGGCCGTCAGGGTTTTTGACGGCCGGGAAAGGATAGGAATATGGAGATCAGGATTGAACATCTGGACAAATGGTATGGGAAGAAGCAGGCGCTCAAAGGTCTGGATCTGACCATCGGAAAGGGAATGTACGGGCTTCTCGGGACCAATGGGGCCGGGAAGACGACATTGATGAAAATTTTGACCACGCTGACGAAGAAAAGCGGCGGCGAGGTGAGTGTCTGCGGCATACCGGTGGAGCAGGCGGGGAAGGTGCGGTCGCTGGTGGGCTATCTTCCGCAGGATTTTTCCATGTACGGGAGCATGAGCGCTTATGAGGCCATGGATTATCTGGGAGTGCTTTCGGGACTTACAAGGGCCGAGCGGAAGGAACGGATCCGGCCGCTTCTTGAAAGAGTCAACCTGCAGGAGAATGTGAGGACGAAGGTGCGGGCCATGTCCGGGGGCATGAAGCGAAGGCTTGGCATTGCCCAGGCGCTGCTCCATGACCCGAAGGTGTTGATTGTGGATGAACCTACGGCGGGGCTTGACCCGGAGGAACGGGTGCGGTTTCGGAATCTGCTCTGCGAGGTCGCCCAGGATCGGATCGTCATTTTGTCCACCCATATCGTGGGGGACGTGGAGGCGGCCTGCGAGCGGATCGGAGTATTGGATCAGGGGGAACTGATCTTTGACGGCACGGTGGAGGAGCTTCTTTTGCTGGCCAAGGGGCGGGTGTACCAGGCGGAAATTTCCAGGCTGGAGCTTCCAAAAGTCCAGGAGCGGTATTCCGTGACCTCGATTCTAACCACCGGCAATGCGGCCCAGATCCGGTTTTTGGCGGAAACACTGCCTCCTTTTGGGGCGGAGCCCTGCAAGGCGGGAGTGGAGGATGCCTACCTGTATCTGATGCACAGGGAGAGGAGGGAGTTTTGATGTTCGGAGCGTTGTTTTTTAAGGAATGCAAGCTGACGGTGAAAAGTCTGGCTTACTGGGCCTATGTGATCTGCCTGGTTTTGTTTTTTGCAAGTCAGCTTGGTGAGTCGGACTGGAGTCTCCCCAAGCCTCTGCCGGGGCATGAGGGAGAATACGGCTACACGTATTCCACGGACGAGACGACGGTCATGGGGAAGACCGTAAAGCGGCTGACGGAGGATTATGCCCAGAATAGCTATGCCGCTTATCCGCTGGGATTTTACAAGAGGGTAAGCCTGGGGGAGGATGAGAAGGCGCAGATGGGAGAGATCCTGTCGGAGCTTACGGGAAGGAGCAGAGAAGAACTGGAACAGCTCGGATATGATTATATTAATGAGGAAAGTGCTTTTTATGAGAGGATGTCGGGAGACGGAATCGACATGGAAATGGTGGCTCCCCCGGTTTTTGATCTCGAGGTCGGCCCTCCGGAGGAGGTATCCTTTGAGCGGTTTTTGGAGCTGATGGATCAGGCGGACGATCTGATCGGGGGCGGTTCCATGTATATGTCCGCCAGGCTGAAAAACGGAGTCCAGGTGCCCCAGACCTACGAGGGGGCTTTGGCGGAATATGAGGATATCGTGGAAAAGGACCGGTACTCTGGGGCTTTCGCCAGGCTCTTCTGTGACTATATGGGCCTGATGGCGGCGATCCTCCCGGTTTTTCCCGTGGTGGCGAGGACCCTGAAAGACCGGCGCTCCAAGGCTTCTGCGGCACTTTATTCGAAACGATCGTCCTCGGCCTGCATTCTCCTTGCCCGGTATCTGGCGCTGCTTGTTCTGTCCATGGTTCCGATTCTCATTTTGGCGGGGATTGCCCAGGTTCAGTGCAGCCAGGCGGCCATGACGGCGGGGCTTTCTGCGGATTCCTTTGCCTTCCTTAAATATGTGGGAGGATGGATATTTCCTGCGGCGTCTTTCTCTGTGGCTGTGGGACTTCTTGTCAGCGAGCTGACGGGCAGTGTGGCGGCGGTTTTGGTGCAGGGGATTTTCTGGTTTGCCGGCGTGTTCCAGTCCATCGACACTCTGGTGGGGAATTTCGGCTTAAAGTTCATCCCACGGTTTAATTCCCTCGGGGATACGGTTATTTTCGAGCGGGAGTTTTTAAGCC
>CAJUOF010000112.1 GCA_910587905.1 uncultured Lachnospiraceae bacterium | reverse complement strand
GGCGACCACCGAGATCTACACTCTTTCCCTACACGACGCTCTTCCGATCTGAGATCGACTCGGCGGCGGAAGGACGGGTGGAACCGGTGGAGGGAAACAGCCTGTATTTAAGCCTGGATGTGAATATTCAGAAATATGTGGAGCAGGAAGCAAAAAAGGTTATGGAACAGAAACAGGCAAAGCAGGTGTCTGTGATTGTGATGAATCCGAAAAACGGGGAGATTTTGGCCATGGTGAATGTGCCGGAATTTGACCTGAACGATCCCTTTACCCTGAATACGGCCGTGGATACGACAGGTCTTGGCGAAGAAGAGCTCCAAGATCTCAGGAATCAGATGTGGAGGAATTCCTGTATCAATGATACCTATGAGCCTGGCTCCACCTTTAAAATCATCACTTCGGCAGCAGGGTTGGAGGAGGGAGTGGTGTCTCTCACCGATACCTTCAGTTGTCCTGGCTACCGGGTGGTGGAGGATCGGCGGATCCATTGCCACAAGGTGGCAGGTCATGGGGCGGAGACGTTTTTGCAGGGGGTCATGAACTCCTGCAACCCGGTGTTTATCGAGGTGGGGCTGCGTCTTGGAACTGCCAATATGTGCAAATATTTTCGCGAGTTCGGCCTCCTCAACCGGACAGGGATCGACTTACCTGGAGAGGCATCCACCATTATGCACAAGGAAGAAAACATGGGGGAGGTGGAGCTCGCCACCGTCTCCTTTGGCCAGTCCTTCCAGATTACGCCCATCCAGCTCATTACCACGGCCAGTTCCATCATAAACGGCGGCGTTCGTGTCACCCCCCATTTTGCCGTGGAGGTGAGGAGCGGTGACGGCACGGCGATCCGCAAGCTTGATTGGAGCCAGGGAGAGCGGATCCTCTCGGAGGAGACCAGTGAGACCATGCGTTATGTGCTGGAACAGGTGGTGGCGGAGGGAACCGGACATAAGGCTTACCTGGAGGGCTACCGGATTGGCGGCAAGACGGCCACTTCCGAGAAGCTTCCGCGGAGTGAGAATCGATATATCTCTTCGTTTTTAGGTTTCGCTCCGGCGAATGATCCACAGGTCATTGCACTCATCACCATTGACGAGCCGGAGGGGATTTATTATGGAGGGACCATTGCGGCCCCGGTAGTGGCAAATATTTTTGACAATATCCTTCCTTATCTGGGAATTGAACAGGAAGAGACCTCGCCGGAAGCAGAATAACAGTTGATTCTTCCGTGAAAAAGTCTTATACTGGAACAGTTAAAGAAACTACGAGGGGTATGAAAATGCCTCGGATGAAATACAGGAGTGTCCATATGAAATATGCAGCGATTATTTCCGTGTTGATCTCGTTTGCGATCAGTGCCTTGCTCTGTCCGATCCTGATTCCGTTTCTCAAAAAATTGAAATTTGGTCAGACCATCAGGGAGGAAGGTCCAAAGGGGCATGCCAAAAAGTCGGGGACACCGACCATGGGTGGACTGGCGATTTTGATCAGCATTGCGGTGACTAGTTTGCTCTTTGTGAAAGATTGTCCGAAGATCATACCGGTACTGTTTACTACGGTTGGTTTTGGAATTGTGGGGCTTTTGGACGATTTTATCAAGGTGGTCTTAAAGCGTTCCGAGGGATTGAAACCTTGGCAGAAGCTGGCCGGACAGTTGGTCATTGCGGGGATCCTGTGTTATTATTTGATGACCTCCGATGTGGTATCCACGTCCATGGTGATTCCCTTTACAGGGGGAAAAACCTTGGATTTGGGCTGGTTTTTTGTTCCGGCGTTTTTTGTCATTGTGCTGGGGACGGACAATGGAGTGAATTTGACGGACGGCCTTGACGGGCTCTGTACCAGTGTGACCATTTTGGTGGCTGTGTTTTTTTCTGTGGTGTCGGCCGGGGAAGGAGGCGGCATTGAGCCGGCGACCGGGGCGGTCGTGGGGAGCCTGCTGGGATTCCTGGTGTTCAATGCATATCCGGCCAAGGTTTTTATGGGTGATACCGGCTCCTTGGCATTGGGCGGGTTTGTGGTGTCCAGTGCGTTTATGCTGCAGCTTCCGATTTTTATTCTGTTGGTGGGCTTCATCTATTTTGCGGAAACACTTTCCGTCATGCTGCAGGTGACCTATTTTAAGGCCACCCACGGGAAACGATTGTTTCGAATGGCTCCCCTCCATCACCATTTTGAGCTGGGGGGATGGTCGGAGACGAGGGTTGTGACCGTATTTTCTACCGTGACGGCGATTTTCTGCCTGATTGCTTATATGGCTCTGTAGGGTGAACCCTCTGAGGACTGTTAGGGGAGGCGGCAAATCGTTTTGGCGTTTCCCAATAGAAATAGAAAGGAGTACAGAATGGAACGAACAATTCTTGTGGCGGGAGGCGGTATAAGCGGAGTCGGCGCCGCCAGGATGCTCCTTGAGACGGGAGCCCGCGTGATCTTATATGACAGCGACGAAAAACTGGAGAGAGAGGCTTTACGAGCGAAATTTCCGGGACCGACGAAGCCGGAGTTTGAGCTCGGAGAGCTTTCGGACGAGACGATTGGCCGGGTGTCGGCCTGTGTCATCAGTCCGGGGATTCCCATGAAGGCGCCCTTTGTCAGGAGGCTTAGGGAGGCCGGGGTTCCGGTTTGGAGCGAGATTGAGGCAGCCTTCCGCCATGCGAAGGGACGGCTTTCTGCTATCACAGGGACAAATGGCAAGACGACCACGACGGCCCTTGTGGGGCAGATCCTCAAAGATTATTACAGGAGCAGTTTCGTGGTGGGGAATATCGGGACGGCTTACACGGCAGAAGCGCTGAAGATGACGGAAGCGTCCGTCACGGTGGCAGAGGTCTCCAGCTTCCAACTGGAGAACATTGACACCTTTCATCCCGAGGTCAGCGCGATCCTGAATATCACGCCGGATCATATGGATCGGCATGGCTCCATGGATGAGTATACCCGGGTGAAGGAACTGGTGACAAAAAACCAGACGGAACAGGATATCTGTGTATTAAACTACGAGGATGAAGTACTGCGGGCCTTCGGCGAAGGGCTGCCTGTCCAGGTTCTGTGGTTCAGCGGCAAAAGAAGGGTGCCGGGCGGCGTCTATCTGGAGGGAACCACCATCGTCAGTGAGCTTTCCGGCGGGCGGGAGCCGGTGATAGAAGTAAAAGAGCTTCAAATTTTGGGCGTTCACAATTATGAAAATGCCATGGCGGCCGTGGCTGTCTCTTATGCCATGGGGGTTCCCATGGACGTGATCCGGAAGACCCTGCCTGAATTTAAGCCGGTGGAGCATCGGATTGAATTTGTGACAGAGAAAAATCAGGTGGCATATTATAACGATTCCAAAGGGACCAATCCGGATGCGGCCATTCAGGGGATTCGGGCCATGGAGCGCCCTACGGTGCTGATTGCGGGGGGCTATGATAAAGGCTCTGATTACAGGGAATGGCTGTTGGCCTGCAAAGATCGTGTGAAAAAATTGATCCTTCTCGGAGCTACGGCCGAAAAGATCGCAGAGGAAGCAAGGGGCTTGGGATTTACCGATCTCTGTGTTGTCTCATCCATGGAAGAGGCGGTGAAGCTCGCAAAGGCAGAGGCAGAGCCGGGAGACGCCGTGCTTCTTTCCCCGGCCTGCGCCAGTTGGGGGATGTTTCGGAATTACGAGGAACGGGGAAGGATATTTAAAGAGCTGGTCAGAAAGGAATAGAGTCGATTGTCAATGGCGGAACAGAAAAAAAGGAAACAGCGGCAGATGAGATATTTTGATTACAGCCTGTTGGCCGTGATTCTGTTTTTGTGCTGTTTTGGCCTGGTCATGGTCTACAGCTCCAGCTCCTATGCGGCCCAGTTAAAGAGCGGGGATTCTCTGTTTTATCTGAAAAAGCAGGGGGGAGCGTTCCTGGTGGGGGTCGTTGTCATGATTGCAGTCGCCAGCATTGATTATCACAAGTATGCGAAAGTGGCCGTCTTAGGCTATGTCCTGGCCGTGGTCTTGATGGTTTTGGTCAATTTTACTCCGCTCGGTATCGAGTACAACGGACAGAAGCGATGGTTCGGTATCGGTGAAACCTCTTTTTTTCAGGCGGCAGAGCCGGTGAAGGTGGCGTTGATTCTTTCCATGGCGAGCCTCGTCAACCGTTTTTCGAAAAAGCTTGATCTCTGGAGGCTTCAGATCCTCCTGGTGGTTGTGGAGGCGCCTTTAATTTTTCTGGTGATGGCAAATAACCTGAGCAGCGGGATTATTCTTCTTGGGATTGTGTTTCTGATGCTTTTTGTGGCCAGCAGGAAGAAGTTTAGGTTTTTTCTGGCAGTGGCCTTGGTGTTCGGCGTGGCGGCCGTGGTGACGATCTTTGCCGACCAGATCATTGAGCTTAACATTTTGAAAGAATATCAGATGGAGCGGATTTTGGTATGGAAGGATCCGACTCAGTATGCCTTAGAGGGCGGGCACCAGGTGCTCCAGGGGCTTTATGCTATTGGTTCCGGCGGCTTATTTGGAAAAGGTCTTGGAGAGAGCATGCAGAAACTGGGGTTTGTGCCGGAGTCCCAAAACGATATGATTTTCTCCATCATCTGTGAGGAGCTTGGACTTTTCGGCGCCATCTGTGTCATCGCCCTATTTTTGTTTATGATCTGGCGGTTTGTGGTGATTGCAAACAATGCGCCGGATCTGTTTGGCGCCATGCTGGTGGTGGGGGTTATGGCCCACATTGCCCTGCAGGTGATTTTAAACGTGGCGGTCGTGACCAATACCATTCCCAATACGGGAATTACCCTGCCTTTTATCAGCTACGGTGGTACCTCGGTCGTGTTTTTGATGATGGAGATGGGGGCGGCTTTGAGTGTATCTGCCCGTATCAAATTCGAACGATAGTGGAGGCGGGCAGTATGAACGGCAGGCGTGAGGGCAGACAAACAGAGCACCTAAATCGCTATATGGAAGAAAAAGTGGAGCGAAAAGCGAAAAGACGTCGGAAACGCCTCTTGATTTTCGGATTGTTGGTGTCGGTTGTCCTGTTTCTTTTTTTGTTCGGTGTAAATACCAGACTGACCGATCTCACCATCGTGGGAAATACCTGTTATACGGAGGACGAACTGATTTCCATGATCTTTAAAAACGATCGGGATTTTAATACGTTTTATACACTTTACCGAAATCAGTTTGGGGAGCCGGAGGATATTCCCTTTGTGGAGAAATACAGGATCAAGGTGACAGGGCTTCACTCCGCGCAGATTACGGTTTATGAAAAAAGTGTGGCAGGCTGCATAGAATATATGGGTTCTTATATGTATTTTGACAGAGAGGGTGTCATTGTAGAAAGCTCCCGGGAGCTTTTTGAAAAAATACCTCTGGTCACGGGAATTCAGTTTCAGCACATCGTCATATATGAAAAGCTGGAGGTGGAAGAAGAAGGTGTTTTCGTGGAAATCCTGAGCCTTTCTCAGCTTTTGGATCAATATGGGCTGTTTGCTGAGCAGATGGCTTTTGACAAAAAACAGCACGTGACTCTGACCATGGGAGCACTCCAGGTGGTACTTGGAGACGACAAATATCTGGCAGAGAAGATCGCGGAACTTTCTGATATGTATCCGGAACTCGCCGGCCGGTCCGGCACCGTGTATCTGGATGAGTACCGGCCGGATGTGAAAAAACCTTCGTATCCGTTTGTGCCGAATGGAGAGGGTGTCCCATAAAAAATAGTAGATTTTTGTGAAACTAACGGTTGATTAATTTTGAAAAATGTCTTATGCTATATAAGTGGCGATACCATTTTGGAAGGTGTCTGTCTTTGGAACGACAGGTTGAGGGAGGATAATGCGTTGTTAGAAATCAGGATGAACGAGTCTGAGAGCTCAGCGAAGATTATTGTCATCGGCGTAGGCGGTGCTGGCAATAACGCTGTGAATCGAATGATTGATGAGAATATCGGCGGTGTGGAGTTTATTGGCTTGAACACAGATAGGCAGGCGCTTCAGCTTTGTAAGGCTCCTGATACCATTCAGATCGGAGAGAAACTGACCAAGGGGCTTGGCGCAGGTGCGAAGCCGGAGGTGGGGCAGAAGGCAGCGGAAGAAAGTTCCGAAGATATCACCGCAGCGATCAAGGGTGCGGACATGGTGTTTGTCACCTGCGGTATGGGCGGAGGTACAGGAACCGGAGCCGCCCCTGTTGTGGCAAGACTGGCGAAAGAGATGGGGATTCTGACGGTAGGTGTGGTGACGAAACCCTTCAAATTTGAGGGCCGTACCCGTATGACCAATGCATTAAATGGTATCGAAAATTTGAAAGCAAGCGTGGATACTCTGATTGTGATTCCCAATGACAGGCTTCTGGAGATCGTAGACAGAAGAACGACCATGCCGGAGGCTTTGAGGCGGGCCGACGAGGTTCTTCAGCAGGCAGTCCAGGGGATCACCGATTTGATCAATGTGCCTGCTTTGATCAATTTAGACTTTGCAGATATTCAGACCGTTATGATCGATAAGGGGATTGCCCATATTGGAATCGGCCATGGCAGGGGCGATGACAAAGCCATCGATGCTGTGAAAGAGGCGGTTTCCAGCCCTCTGTTAGAGACAAGCATTGAGGGCGCTTCCCATGTGATTATCAATATTTCCGGCGACATCGGACTGATGGAAGCAAATGAGGCGGCAAGTTATGTGCAGGATTTGGCCGGGGACAATGCCAATATTATTTTTGGTGCCATGTATGACGACACGGTACAGGATGAAGCGAGCATTACGGTGATCGCTACGGGTTTAGATACCTCCTCAGGTGTGGGCCCTGCTTCTGCCGGCTCAGCCTTTGGCACAGCAGGTTCTTCGTCCGGCTCTTCCGGATTTGGCAGCTATAAGTCTGGGGCGAAGACGACTCCCTCTTATATGTCACAACCTCAGGTGACAAAAGCACAGACGCCGCAGACCGTTACGAGGCCGGTCCCTCCCCGTGCAGTGATGCCGAATTTCAGCGGTGCAGGCAGCACTTTACCTGGAAATTCTTCCGCTTATCGGGCACCGGAGAAAAAGGCGAGTATTGAGATTCCCTCGTTCCTTCGGGACAAGAAACGATAAAATTTACATAACGATTTTTCGGAGGGCTCTGAGAAAGGGTCCTCTTTTATGTAGTATTCATTTCTCAAATGCAATGCAAAAAAAGTCGATAAAATCTCAGGTTTCTCTCTGTCCTTTTGACAGATTCTGCAAAAGAGATCGGAAGAGCACACGTCTGAACTCCAG
>CAJUOF010000111.1 GCA_910587905.1 uncultured Lachnospiraceae bacterium | reverse complement strand
TCCATCCCCAAAATCTCATCCCTCACCGAGCCCAAAAGAGCCAGGCGGATCCCCACCTGCTCATCTTCAAATTTCGGCCACAAAATTCCCGGTGTATCTAGGAGCTCCACATCCTTGCCAAGACGAATCCACTGATTCCCCCGGGTAACCCCCGGTTTGTTCCCGGTCTTTGCACAGGCTCTTCCCGCAAAGGAATTGATAAAGGTGGATTTACCCACATTGGGGATCCCCACCACCATGGCCCGAACCGGACGGTTTTTGATGCCACGCCTCAAATCCCTCTCCTTTTTCTCCCGACATGCCGTCCGGACAGCCGCCTGGACCGGTTTCATATCCCCGCGCCTTCTGGCGTCAACCCGGACCGTCACGATCTCCTGTTCTCTGAAATAAGCTTCCCAGGCCCTGTTGCCCCCCTCATCTGCCAGATCCGCCTTGTTAAGCAGCACCAATCTGGCCTTTCCCCGGCTGAGTTCGTCAATATCCGGGTTTCTGCTGGAAAGAGGAGCCCTGGCATCTAAGAGTTCGATCACCAGATCCACAAGCTTCATGTCCTCTTTCATGGCCCGCTTCGCCTTCGTCATATGTCCCGGATACCATTGAACCTGCATACTCTTCCTCTCTCTACTTGATCAGGCCAAACCGTTCAAAGGGCGCGATCCGAATCCACACCCTTCCTCTGATCTGGCTCCTTCTGACATTTCCCACATTGGAAAACCGGCTGTCCTCGCTGGTATCCGTATTGTCTCCCAACACAAAATACTCGTCCTCCGCCAGCTCGATCTCCATCTCCGCCAGTCCGGCCGTCTTAATACTCTCCCCACCAGACGCAGAGAGCGTCCGGACCCCGTCGATATAAAGGCTGCCTTCCTTAATCTGAACCTGTTCCCCAGGGAGCCCCACAATCCGCTTGATGTAAGTTTTCTCTTCATCCTCCGGGGCTGTAAATGCAACCACATCCATTCGCTTTGGCCCTGAAAAATTATACCATAATCGATCCAATAAAACAACATCCCCGCTTGACAAAAGCGGTTCCATGGAGCGACCGGACACGGTAAGCTTCGTGCCAAACATAATGACGGCAAAAAATGCCAGAGCGATGACTGCCACAATATCCACGCCCCAGCCGATCACCCGCAGCAGGGGCTTCGACTCCTGTCCGGCCCCCACATCCTGATAAAAAGGTCCCAATTTCAATCCTCCGCTCACTGCCCCATCAGCCGTTAAAACGTTTGCCCGATCGGAGACAAAGGTTCCAATACGGTAAAGAAAAGGGACAATCTACAAAATGTAATTGTCCCCCTAAGTCTCACGATACGCCCTTATCAGCGAATTATTTCTTTAATTCCTTGACCTTGGCGGCCTTACCCACCCTGTCTCTCAAGTAGAACAGCTTCGCTCTTCTGACCTTACCTCTTCTCACCACTTCGATCTTCTCTACGAAAGGGGAATGCACCGGCCAAGTCTTCTCTACGCCGATTCCGTTGGAGTTTTTCCGGACGGTGAAGGTTTCCTTCGCTCCGCCATTCTGTCTCTTAATCACGGTTCCCTCAAACACCTGGATTCTCTCGCGAGCGCCCTCCTTGATCTTATTGTGCACCCTCACGGTATCGCCTACCCGGAATGCATCTACGGACTCTTTCATCTGTCCCGCCTCAATGGATCTGATAATCTCGTTCATTTGCTGAACCTCCTTATGATCGTTGGATGTTCTTAATGCCTTCTGCAACAGCGGACCATCTCTTATCTTTCACAACTGTTTTACTCTATCACATTTCCCCCCGAAAATCAAGTGTTTTCAGGAGTTCTTTTTCTTCCTCCGTGAGAACTGCCTGTTCCAGCAGATCCGGCCGCATACGGGCGGTGCGAATCACAGACTGCTCCCGCCTCCACTTGTCCACATTTCCGTGATGGCCGGAGAGCAGCACCTTCGGCACCTTCTTTCCCATGAACTCTTCCGGCCTGGTATACTGGGGGTATTCCAGAAGATGGCCGGAAAAAGTTTCCACCTCGGCGGAAGCATCGTTGTGGAGGACGCCGGGCACCAGCCTGGCGATGCTGTCGATGACCACCATGGCCGCAAGCTCCCCTCCGGTCAGCACGTAATCCCCAATGGAAAGATAATCCGTCACGACGAGCTCCAAAACCCGCTCGTCAATGCCCTCGTAGTGCCCGCAGAGAAAGATCAGTTCCTCCTCCTTTGCAAGCTCTTCGGCGATCTCCTGATTGAACACTCGTCCCTGGGGCGTCAGGTAAATCACCCGCGGCTGCCTCTCACAGGTCTCCGCCACCGACTTCCAGGCACTATAAACAGGTCCCGGCTGCATCAAAAGGCCCGCCCCGCCGCCGTAGGGGGCATCGTCCACCCGGTTATGTTTGTTTTCTGCGAAATCCCGGATATTGACTCCGTGAAGAGACAGAACTCCCTTCTCCTCGGCCCTCCCCAGAATGCTGGTACGAAGACCATCAAGAACCATATCCGGAAATAAGGTTAGTATATGACATTTCATAGCCACCCTCTCTCATCGTTCCCAACCACAGAATCTCAAAGGTCCAAAAGCCCGTCCATCACATGGACCAGGACCTCCCCCTTCTCCAAATCCACATCCAGCACGCATTCATCAATGACCGGGAGAAGAACCGTCTTACCATCTTCCATCAGCACCTCGTACACGTCATTGGCGCCAGTCCGGATCACTTCCCGCAGAGTTCCAAGCTTCTTCCCCTCATCCGTCATGACAGAAAGCCCGATCAGATCTGCAATAAAATATTCCCCTTCCTCCAGTGGAACCGCCTGCTCTCTGTCAATCCAAAGCTCCGCGCCCTTATACCGTTCCATGTCATTAATGTCGTCAATGCCTTTGAATTTCACGATCACAAACTGCTTAAAAAAGCGGACCTTTTCGATCTCCAGCGTCCTTCTCTCCCGCTTTGTGACAAGTGTCACCTGCGTAAGCTCCCGAAAGCGGGCCGGATCATCGGTGGTCGGAAACGCCTTGACTTCCCCGCGGATGCCGTGGGTGGACGAGATCACGCCCACGCGAAACTCTGATACCATATATTCCTCCAGATTTTCTATGGTTCCGGATGCCCGGAGCCGTCTCTCACTGTGTAAAAAGAGGCCCCAAGGACCTCTTTTTGTCACCCCTTTATAACCCCTTACTGAATCTCCAGAATCGCTTTCTTGTCTTCTCTGGATGCGGCAGCCTTTACCACGCTGCGTATCGCCTTCGCGATTCTCCCCTGCTTTCCGATGACCTTTCCCATGTCGGAAGGGTCCACGTTGAGCTCAAGGACGGTTTCCTTTCCGTCTTCCTTCTCCGTCACGGAGACGGAATCCGGATGATCCACCAGAGCTTTTGCAATTACTTCAACTAATTCTTTCATCGCAATACCTCCAATAAGGATTATTTTTCTACACCGGCAATCTTTAAAAGCTTTGCAACCGTGTCGGTGGGCTGCGCGCCGGTGGACAACCACTTCTTCGCCAGCTCTTCATTGACCTTAATCACGCTGGGATCTTTGGTCGGGTCATAGTAGCCGATTTCCTCGATAAATCTTCCGTCTCTGGGAGATCTGGAATCCGCAACGACGATTCTATAAAAAGGCGCCTTCTTCTGACCCATTCTCTTTAATCTCATCTTTACTGCCATCTGTCTTTCACCTCCTTAAAATGACGATATATATAATCGCGTAAGGAAGATTTCTCTTCCCCTGCGCGCTACGCCGGGTACTGTGTGCATCAAAAAGGAAGTTTAAACCTACCTTTTTTTCCTGCCTTTCCCATCATACCGGACATCTGTTTCATCATCTTCCGGCTCTGCTCATGCTGTTTGATCAACCGATTCACCTCGGAAATATCCACACCAGCTCCAGCCGCAATCCGCTTCTTTCTGGAAGGATTGATCACATCCGGATTGGAACGCTCCGCGGGCGTCATGGAATAAATGATCGACTTGGTCCGGTCCAGGGCTTTCTCGTCAATATCAATATTCTTCATCTTGCTTCCGAAGCCGGGAAGCATGCTGAGCATGTCGCTTAAACCACCCATCTTCTTAATCTGGTCCATCTGTTCCAGATAGTCGTTGAAGTCGAACTCGGCCTTCTTCATCTTCTCTTCCAGCTTTTTGGCCTGAGTCTCGTCAAACTGGGCTTCTGCCTTCTCAATAAGAGTCAGCACGTCACCCATACCCAAAATCCTGGAAGCCATCCGATCCGGATAAAACTGCTCCAGATCAGAGAGCTTCTCTCCCATGCCCACATAAAGAATGGGCTTTCCGGTCACCGCCCGGATGGAAAGAGCAGCACCGCCCCTGGTATCGCCGTCTAACTTCGTGACAATGACTCCGTCGATGCCGATCCGATCGTTGAAGGTGCCGGCCGCATTGACCGCATCCTGCCCCGTCATGGCGTCCACCACCAGCACCGTCTGATCCACACGGACATTCTCCTTGATCTCCGAAAGCTCTGCCATCATGTCCTCATCAATATGAAGACGTCCGGCCGTGTCTATGATCACCACATTGTTATTGTTTTTCTCTGCATGCTCTATGGCCGCCTTCGCAATGTTGACCGGCTTATGCTTGTCACCTATGGAAAACACAGGAACGCCCTGCTTCTCGCCGTTGACCTGCAACTGCTTCACGGCTGCCGGCCGGTACACATCACAGGCCACCAACAGGGGACGCTTCCCCTTGGCTTTCAGCTTTCCGGCAATCTTCGCCGAGGTGGTTGTCTTTCCGGCCCCCTGAAGACCCGCCATCATAATCACCGTCGTGGCATTTCCCGGATTCAGCCTAAGCTCCGTGGTCTCGCTTCCCATCAGGGAAACCATCTCCTCATTGACGATCTTGATGACCATCTGACCAGGCGTCAGGCTGTTTAACACATCCTGGCCCACGGCCCGCCCCTCTACGGATTTCACAAACTGCTTTACGACCTTAAAATTGACATCCGCCTCAAGGAGCGCCATCTTGACCTCCTTGAGAGCCGCTTTCACATCCGCCTCAGAAAGACGCCCTTTGCCCCGCAGCTTTTTAAATACATTCTGCAATTTATCAGATAAACTCTCGAATGCCACTCTTTCCCTCCGCCGTCCTCTGTTTGATAAAGCAGACCCTACAGACGGCTGATCTCCGCCGAAATCTCTTCGATGCGAAATACCAGCTCCCTGTCCTCGGTCTTCCAAAACTCCTGTGCGAGCCGGCGGATCTCTTTCACCTTTTCCTGGGTTTTTAAAAACTTTTCCACCAGCCCCAGCTTTTCTTCATATTCCTGTAAAATGCGGGCACAACGCTTCATCAAGTCATAAACTCCCTGCCTGGAGATCCCCCACTCCTCGGCGACCTCGCTGAAAGACAAATCATTGAACACAACATCTTCATAAATCTGCTTCTGATGCTCCGTCAGAAGCTCCCCATAAAAATCATACAGGAGCGCCCGCTCCACGATTTTTTCCACGGTTCGTCACCACCTCGTACATCATACAGGAAAAGAGGCGGCCTGTCAAGTATTTTTTCTTGACAACATCCAAGCGCGGAGAAACCTCCTCCAGAGACAAAATTTCAGTTGACGCTTCTTCATATTTATAATAGTATAAAATTATACAGTTTTAACCAGTTTGCAGGCAATCTAAAAAACAAAAGAAATGAGGGAAAACGCGTGGATATTTTTTCAGTTCTGACGTTACTCGGCGGCATCGGCCTGTTCCTTTACGGCATGAGCCTCCTCGGCACTTCTCTGGAGAAAATTGCAGGTGCGGGCCTTGAAAGGACTTTGGAAAAGCTGACCAACAGCCGCCTGAAGGGTCTCGCCCTGGGCGCCGTAGTCACCGGTATCATCCAAAGCTCCGCTGCCACCACAGTCATGTTGGTGGGCTTTGTCAACGCCGGCATTATGAAATTCGCTCAGACCATTCCGGTCATCATGGGCGCCAACATCGGTACGACAGTCACCGGCCAGATCTTACGTCTCGGTGATCTGTCCGGCTCTCAGTTGCTTTTTGAGCTGATCAAACCCACCTCCTTCGCCCCCATCGTCATAGCCATCGGCTCCTTTATGATCTTAATCAGCAAGCGCAGGAAGACCAGAAACATTGCCCATCTTCTGATCGGCTTCGGTATCCTCTTTTTCGGCATGACCACCATGGAGTCGGCCCTTGCCCCCCTCAAGGATTCGCCGGCCTTTCAGGATATTTTCTTCATGTTCAGCAACCCCATTCTGGGTGTTCTTCTCGGAGCTGTGGTAACTGCGATCCTGCAGAGTTCCTCCGCTTCCGTCGGTATTCTGCAGGCCATCGCTTCCACAGGAACCGTGACCTTTTCCATGGCAGCACCCATCATCATCGGCCAGAACATCGGCAAGTGCATCACCGTTCTCATCGCCAGCATCGGCACCAACAAAAATGCCAAGCGGGTGGTGGTCTGCCATCTGATGATCAATATCATCGGTGCGATCATGTTCCTGATCGGCATTTACGGGTTCCAAACCCTGGTCGGCTTCTCCTTCTGGGACAGCGCCATGACCCGCGGTAACATCGCCGATTTCCATACTCTGTTTAACATTGCAACCAGCCTGGTTCTGCTGCCTTTCTGCAATGTGCTGGTCACCATCTCTCAAAAGCTCCTCCACGACGATGCGCCCTCCCGCGCAGACTCCTGTCTGGCACTTTTGGATGATATTTTCTTAGATCGCCCCACCCTGGCCCTGGAACAGTGCCGTAAGGTAACGCTCCAGATGGGTGAAACCATTCAGGAAAACTTTGACATGGCCGTATCTCTATTGGAAAATTTTGATGAAAAAACCTTTGAGAAGCTCAATGAAAACGAAAATTTCTTAGACAAATGCGAAACTGCCGTGGGCGAGTACGTGGTCCGCATCTCCGCCCAGCATATCCGCCGGACGGACCAGCGGGAGAGCGCCATGCTTCTCCACTGTGTCAGCGACTTTGAGAGGATCGGCGACCACTGTGTGAACATCGCTGAAGTAGGCCAATTCAACAAGGAACAGGGGATCGTCTTCTCCAAAAAGGGATTGAAAGAAATCCGGATGGTCATAGAGGCCGTCAAGCATGTATTGACGATCACGCTTGATGCC
>CAJUOF010000110.1 GCA_910587905.1 uncultured Lachnospiraceae bacterium | reverse complement strand
TCCCTGAGTTACTATGGCAAATAATTGGGAGAGTTTTAACTCCTCCAGCCGTTTAATCTCCGCCCTCTTGATATTTATTAGCCTGTTGATACTCGCAACCTTCCAGTCCAAAAACCGCACAATCTGATCCTGTTCGGGACGGGGAGGGAGAGGCAATTTACAGCTAAGGAATGTTCCTGTGTTAATGGTTTTTCTTAAACCGCTATACAGTGGTCGCATTGCTTTCACATTATCAAGCGACAAATAATAGTAGTAGGCATAGTGCGAGTTAATATTTGCTACATGGAATATTGTATATGCGCCAGTCAACATACCGCCATATTGGGAAAGCCCGACAGTACGCGGAGTTTCATCAATATCAAACAAGCAAAATGCCATATCTCCTGGCTTGACAATCTTGTATGTGTTAAAGTCCTTGGGGAATTTGCCTTTTCCAGATGCCATATCGCGGAGAATTATCCCTTTTGTTGTCAAGGAAAGTAAAGAATATGCATCTATATCATCGCCAACCACATCTTTAGTTTCCTCAAAAATATTTTTATTACGCACCAGTTCCCAGTGGGCTGGTATATTAGGCAACCATGGAAGCGGTGTTATGGAATAATCGGGGTATGGTTTCATTGTATCCCCTCCATGATCTCCGCCATCATACCGTCTGCTTCCTGTTCAAGGGCTTTCAGGCTCTCCAAAATTTCCTCCATCGGGCGCAGTTCTATTGGTTTATAGAAATACTTGGTAAAGCTAATCTCATAGCCTATCTGTGTTTTCTTTTCATCTACATAGGCATCGGGAGCATAGGGCAGCACTTCGTTTTGCATAAAGGCATCAATGCCGCCCTCATAGGTAAACGGGATGTTTTCCGTATCCCGCAGGTCAACATCCGACTCCCCTTCAATGGCCTGTGAAGATGGGGCTTTCTCTGTGATGAAGGGTCGGATTTTCCTGAGAGTGCCGGCTTTCAGCTTTGTTACCTTGGCAAATGCTGTCCAATCATCCAGAGGTGCGTTTTTTGCAGCTTCAGCAAGAGCGATTTTTACCGCCGCAAGCTCTTCCGCTTTCTTGAATAAATCGGCAGGAATTTCTCTGTCAGGATATATGCGTAGACGCAAAGGCCGCTCCACTGTAACAGACCAGTAGCCAAACTCCTCGTTATCAAAAATCATACTGACTTCGCTTTGCTCCATCTCCATAAAAATGCGGACGATTTCACTGCAGATTTCCGATGTGACTTCGCAATTCTTCTTGCCCATATTTTTGCGGAGCGGAGACTTCATGGCGGTTGCGTCAATCAACTGGATTTTCCCTTTACGGCGTTCTTCCTTCCGGTTGGTCAAAATCCAGATGAATGTCCCAATTCCTGTGTTGTAGAACATATTCTCCGGCAGTGCAATGATAGTCTCAACCAGGTCATTCTCAATCAGATAGCGGCGGGCATTGCTTTCCCCGCTGCCGGCGTCCCCCGTAAAAATTGAAGAGCCGTTATGCACCTCGGCAATGCGGCTGCCCAGCGGCGTATCCTTTTTCATTTTTGCCACATTGTTCAAAAGGAACAGCAGTTGACCATCGCTTGTCCGAGGAATCATGGCCATCTGTTCGCCACCTTCAAGATAGGCATTAAAGCGGGTATCCAGAATCTCCTTTTTACCGCCCATTTTCTCTGCGTCAACCTTCCAGCTTTTCCCGTAAGGTGGATTGGACAGCATGAAATCAAACTGCCTTGTGGCGTTTCCATCCAGAGAAAGCGTAGAGCCATAACTGATATGCTCCGCCTGTTCTCCATCACCTTTGAGCAGCATATCCGCCTTACAAATGGCGTATGTTTCGGGGTTCACTTCCTGCCCAAACAAATGAATAGACACATTCTTTCCATACCGCTTTGCAATTGTCAGGAGTCTGTCTTGTGCGACGGTAAGCATACCGCCTGTACCGCAGGCGCCATCATAACAGGAATAGGTGGCATCCTTGATTTGGTCGGCGATGGGCATAAACACAAGGTCAGCCATCAGTTCAACGACATCGCGGGGCGTCCAGTGTTCCCCAGCCTCCTCGTTGTTTTCCTCATTGAACTTGCGGATCAGTTCCTCAAAAATCGTACCCATGCCGTGGTTGTCCAGCCCGGGGTGCTTCAATATAGTCTGCGCATCGTCCTTATAAACCGGCTTCGGAGAGAGGTTGATATCCGGCGAAATAAATTTCTCAATAACTGCTCCCAGAATATCCGCCTCAATCATCGTATCAATCTGATTGCGGAACTTGAACTTCTCCAAAATCTCCTGCACATTAGGAGAAAAACCGTCCAGGTAAGCCTCAAAGTCGGCCTTTAGCGTTTGCTTCTTTGCGCGGCTGGTGAGATCACGCAAACGGAACGGGGAGGCGTTACAGAATGCCTGCCCTGCCGCATTGCACAGCGCCGGCCACTGATTATCGATTCTGGCTTCATCCAGCTTTTTCTTCATATCAAGAACAGTCTCTTTGCTGTCCTCCAGCATGGCATCCAAGCGGCGGATTACCGTCATTGGTAAAATGACATCACGGTATTTTCCGCGCACATACACGTCGCGCAGGCAGTCATCCGCAATTCCCCATATAAAACTTACGATTGTATTGTGAATTTGATTGTCCATATGTCTTTATTCCCTTCTCACGGAGACTGGCGTCTTCCGACTTACAGCAGATTTATCGTTGTTTCAAACTCATATTCTGCAAAATTGATTCACTGTTCTTCTACCATTTCCATAATATCACAGATATCACATCTTAGGGCTGTGCAGATTTTTTCAATGATCTCCGTATTTACATTTTCATTTTTGCCGAGCTTCGTAACGGATGCCGCACTAATCCCAGCTAATCGTTGCAAGTCTTTTTTCTTCATATCTTTATCAATCAACAGTTTCCATAATTTTTTGTAACTGATAGCCATGAATGAACCTCCCCTTTCTGGGAATGTGCCGATTTGAAGATTTCTGCTGCTTATTATAACACAATTAATCCCCAAACACAAGAATTTCTCCTGCGATTGCAGGAAAAAAATCTGTTATCCGTTGATTTTTTATTGTGATCCGTTATAATAAATCAGAATGTCGGTATGGCTCTTTGCAACGGAGGGATAGAAATATGATTTTTGTGAGCGGTGTTCATGGTGTAGGAAAATCTTATTTTTGCAATCTTGTTAAGGACTCTGTGGGAATCGAGACCTACTCGGCCAGTGCCTTGATTGCAACAAAAAAGCATTCGGGATCTGCAAAAAAACAAGCCCATTTCTGACATAGATGAAAATCAGCAGTTCCTTCTTTGAGCCGTGGACGAGCCCAGAACTTTGTGCCAGAATTTTATTTTGGACGGACACTTCTGCCTGCTGAATGCATCGGGCAAAGTGCAGCATATTCCTTATGGCACTTTTGCTATGCTCAAACCAGATGCTATTGTGCTGCTGACCGAAAATCCAAAAATCATAGCGTCCCGGCGAAGAAAGCGCGATGGGATTGAGGTTGCTGTAGAGAGCATTGAATACTTCCAGCGGGAAGAACGGCTATACGCAGATGAAGTTGCCAGAGACATCAATGCGAAGCTTTTTGTTTCTAAGGGCGCTAAAGACCTTATACGGGCAATTGACTTCATAAAATCACTTTGAGGAGGGGCCGATTATGGCGGGCAAATTTAAGCACAAGCGATTTTCCGCGATCAATCTCAACGATCCCTTTTTCGATTCCTTGAAAGCCGATTACCTCGGCCCTTCATCAAGCACTGGTTTCGTGCAATGATTCGCGGCAAAAGCCGCCGATGGGAAAAGGGCGCTGATATTTGAAGATGACCAGGGTGTAGGAGCTTTTGTAAACCTGAAGCCGAATGAAGCTGAGGAGAAATTTGGCAAACGGCAGCGTTTTGCCGAAGACTGCTCGCCTTAATATCACAACAATCAAGTTCGCTTCTTCTGACCTTGCTAATACCTTGCAGGAACGAGTTGATATTAGCGTGGCAAATGGACTGAAAAAAGTATACATAGGCAAGCCTTATAGTCTGGCTTTCAAAGTTGGAGAGCCTGTTTTAGTATACAGAAAATACACCGGAACCGGTGGCCGTCCGGGATATAAATCCGTTATTACTACTTATTGTGTGGCAACGCGAATCGAAAAGATAAAAGTAAATGGACGTGCGCAATATTCTTATGACCAGTTCTTGCGCATGGTCGGCAGCAAATCTGTCTATAACGAAGATGAATTGAAAGAAAGATATGATACCTGGGCTTCTCTAACACTAATTGAGTTATTGGCAGGCATTACAAAGAAATTTTATTTTTCCTACTACTCAGGAAAGGATAAGGCTATTGCATATAAATTAAAAAATGTAGTGATTTATGAAAAACCCAAGGCTTTTTCTGATTACGGTATCCGTCAGGCTCCGCAATCTTTCGTATATCTATAAACAGCTATAAAGCAGTGTATTTTAATGCCTTGGCCCTCCTGATTTTAGTGAGGAACAGAAGTGCCAAGGCATTATTTTTTTGATTTACGAACTTGTGGGAGAAAATAACCTTGACAAATGGGGGCTTGGTTTTCAACGGACACGCTCTCGTCAGACCGCCCCCATCGTCGTGGAATAACCTCTCGTACAATGCTGTGATTTTGCCCTTTTGCTCCTGTTTTCTCATATGTGTAACCTCCTGCTTTGTATTTTTACGACCTTTCCATCCTTATTATAATGACCCTTGGGGCCCGTGCGCATAAAAATATCCTCTTCCCTCTCCCGCTCACTTCACCGCGGTTCCTTAGCGTAAAGTGAGACAAAAGAGAGGAAGAGGACATCCGATCCGCCCTGTTTTCACAGAGTTTCTAACAAATTACTTCCAATTGACGATCTGGCCGAAGTCGGGCTTAAGGGCTGCACCGCCCACCAGGCCGCCGTCGATGTCGGGCTGTACGAACAGCTCCGGAGCCGTCTTCGCATTGACGCTTCCGCCGTACTGAATGCGGATGGCCTCCGCCGTCGCCTCGTCGTAGATCTCGGCGATGCATTTGCGGATGCCGCCGCAGACCTCCTGTGCCTGCTCGGTGGTGGCAGTCTTGCCGGTCCCGATGGCCCAGATGGGCTCGTAAGCGATAACCGCCGTCTTGGCCTGCTCCGCCGTCACGCCCAGGAATGCGATCTTCACCTGCTGGCGGATGAAGTCCATGGTCACGCCCTGCTCTCTCTGGGTCAGGGTCTCGCCGCAGCACACGATGGGAGTGATGCCGTGCTCGAAGGCCTTCAGCACCTTCTTGTTGACGGTCTCGTTGGTCTCTGCGAAATACTCTCTTCTCTCGGAATGGCCGATGATCACGTATTTCACGCCCACGTCCGTCAGCATGGCGGGAGCGATCTCGCCGGTGTAAGCGCCCTTCTCCTCGAAGTACATGTTCTCTGCACCGATCTCGATGTTGGTTCCCTTCGCCGCTTCCAGGGCGGGGATGATGTCGATGGCGGGAACGCAGAACACCACGTCCGCATCGTCGGTCTTTACCAAGGGTTTCAAAGTCTCGATCAGTTTTACCGCCTCGCTGGGAGTCATGTTCATCTTCCAGTTTCCAGCAATGATTTTCTTTCTTGCCATTGTCTTATCCTTTCTTTATATGGTATCCTCTCCTCCCTCCGTCGGAGAGCTAAGTTCGCTCTAAGCTCTGTCTGCGCTTACGCTTGCCAGTCGCTAAGGGCTCACTTATCGTTAGCTGCGACTACGCCGGGCAGGTCTTTTCCTTCCAGGAATTCCAGGGAAGCGCCGCCGCCGGTGGAAATGTGGGACATCTTATCGCCAAAGCCGAGCTGATTCACGGCCGCCGCCGAATCGCCGCCGCCGATGATGGTGGTCGCATCGGTCTCCGCCAGGGATTTCGCCACGGCAATGGTGCCCTTGGCAAGGATCGGATTCTCGAACACGCCCATGGGGCCGTTCCAGACAACCGTCTTCGCACTCTTCACGGCCTCTGCGTAGAGCTCTGCCGTCTTCGTTCCGATATCCAGGCCCATCTTGTCGGCGGGAATGGCATCCGCCGCAACCACGGAAACCTCGATCTCGGCGTCAATGGGACTCGGGAACGCCGCCGCAACGGTGGTGTCCACGGGCAGGAGCAGCTTCTTGCCAAGCTTCTCGGCCTTCTCCATCATCTCCTTGCAGTAGCCGACCTTCTCGTCGTCCACCAGGGAGGTGCCGACCTCGTAGCCCTTGGCTTTCAGGAAGGTGTAGGCCATGCCGCCGCCGATGATCAGGGTGTCGCACTTCTCCAGGAGGTTTGCGATCACGTTCAGCTTGTCCGCAACCTTGGCTCCGCCTAAAATGGCGACGAAGGGTCTGGTGGGATTATTCACCGCATTGCCCAGGAAGTCAATCTCCTTCTGCATCAGATAGCCGACAGCCGCCGTATCCACGTACCGGGTCACGCCCACGTTGGAGCAGTGGGCCCTGTGGGCCGTGCCGAAGGCGTCGTTCACAAACACCTCGCACAGGGAGGCCAGCTCCTTGCTGAAGGCCTCGCCGTTCTTGGTCTCCTCCACACGGTAGCGGGTGTTCTCCAGAAGGACCACCTCGCCATCCTTCATGGCTTCCACCGCCGCCTTTGCGTTGGGACCGACCACCTCCGGATCCGCCGCAAACTTCACATCCTGTCCGAGAAGCTCGGAAAGCCTTGCCGCCACGGGAGCCAGGGAAAGCTCCGGCTTGGGTTCTCCCTTGGGCTTTCCAAGGTGGGAGCAGAGGATGACCTTCCCGCCGTCTGCGATCAGCTTCTTAATGGTGGGGAGCGCCGCCACCAGACGGTTCTCGTCGGTGATCTTCCCGTCTTTCAGGGGAACGTTGAAGTCACAGCGCACCAGGACCTTCTTCCCCTTCACATTGATATCGTCAACTGATTTTTTGTTAAGCATGTCGTTCTCCTTCATAAACGTAAACGGCGGATCCGGTCCTATTTAAGAACCGGACCCGCCGAAAGTTCTCTCTGATACTGCTGTCTGTCCGATAACGCTTATGCCAGCTCAGCGAAGTACTTGATGGTCCTTTCCATCTGGCTCACATAAGAATTCTCATTGTCATACCAGGAAACAACCTCAACCTGGGTCTTGCCGTCGGCCAGAGGGGAAACCATGGTCTGAGTCGCATCAAACAGGGAACCGTAGGTCATGCCCACAACGTCGCTGGACACGATCTCATCCTCGGTGTAGCCGAAGGACTCGGTAGCGGCAGCCTTCATGGCGGCGTTGATCTCTTCCTTGGTCACAGCCTTGTCCACCACTGCGAAGAGCAGAGTCGTGGAACCGGTAGGCGTAGGTACACGCTGAGCAGCGCCGATCAGCTTGCCGTTCAGCTCGGGGATGACCAGACCAATGGCCTTGGCGGCACCGGTGGAGTTGGGAACGATGTTGATGGCCGCAGCACGGCTTCTTCTCAGGTCACCCTTTCTCTGAGGACCGTCGAGGATCATCTGATCGCCGGTGTAAGCGTGGATCGTGCACATAATACCGGATTCCACGGGAGCCAGGTCGTTGAGAGCCTTCGCCATGGGAGCCAGGCAGTTGGTGGTGCAGGAAGCTGCGGAAATCACCGTATCCTCTTTCTTTAAGGTCCCATGGTTTACATTGTATACAATAGTAGGAAGATCATTTCCTGCGGGTGCGGAGATCACAACCTTCTTTGCGCCTGCAGTGATATGTGCGGAAGCCTTCTCCTTGGAGGTATAGAAGCCGGTGCACTCTAACACAACATCAACACCAAGCTCGCCCCAGGG
>CAJUOF010000109.1 GCA_910587905.1 uncultured Lachnospiraceae bacterium | reverse complement strand
TTTATTATGTGTACGGAAACCATGATAGGCAGCCCTATACAGATCGGCCGACCTATGCGGACAGTGAGCTGGCTGATGCGATTCGGAGGAACGGGATCACAATCTTGGAGGATGAGGCGGTAGAGCTGGGGGCCGACCTGCTGCTCGCCGGCCGTGCGGATGCTGCCTGGGGAAACCTTGCCGGCCGGGCTTCCCCGGAGGAAATCCTGAGAGATGCCGATAAAGAACGGTTTGTGATCATGGTGGATCATCAGCCTGTCGAGGCGACGGAGAATGCGGCGGCCGGTGTGGACCTGCTGATCTGTGGCCACACCCACGCGGGGCAGATGTGGCCCATCGGCGTCTTTTCGGAATTGTTCGGTACCCTCAATTACGGCGAATACCAGGAGGAAGACTGTCGCATCATCGTTTCCTCCGGCTTTACCGGGTGGGGCTATCCCTTTCGGACAGAAGAGCACTGTGAGTATGTGGTGATAGAATTAAGTCCCTATTTTTACCGAAAATAAAAACGCGGAAACAAAGGTATTTCTTGATATTGTTTCATATTTATTGTATTTTTAGCGTGGAAGTTCATTGTGGCGGCAGACTTTGGTCATCAGTGGGAGGAAAGGCAGTATGGTAAATTTTGTCATCGCACTGGAAGGTTTCGGTATTTGCCTGACGGCCGTGGCTTTATTCCTTCTGCTTAACGGGGAAGGGGCCAGGGAGCAAAAGCTGCTCATCATGATCATGTGCGGCTCTCTGGTACAGAATCTTGGGTACTTGCTGGAGCTGCTTGCCCCCACGGTGGAGGCGGCTATGACGGCGGTGACGATGGAAAAAATGGGCTCCGCTTTTACGCCCTTATGTTACTGCTGGTTTATCTGTATTTATTGCTCGATTGCTCCGCCGAAAGTACTTTTAAGAAGTCTCGGCGTAGTCAGCCTCCTGTCTCTGCCCACGGTCATCTGTAACTGGAACGGCCTTTTTTACCGGGAGGTCCGGTGGGTGGCGGGGGCGAACGGCTTTTATCACGTCGATCTCAGCTATGGTCCGCTTTATGTGTTTTTTACGATCGCCCACATTATCATTCCCTACGTTTTATGTATCTGCACGTTGCTGCGGGCAATCCGTGAGCGGTCGGACCGTCAGGTCAATCGCCAGTATTGGACGATTCTTGCCATTTCCACTTTGCCGGTCATTGTGCTGATCGCTTATGTTTTTAAGCTGCTGGTCGTGTTTGACTTTACGCCGGTGACACTGATGATTTCTATGGCCATGGTGGTCATCGTGATCTGGAGCCGCCGAAATTATGTTTTGATCCTGGACATGACCCACATCAAGGCTTATATCAATGAGATCAAGCGGGTGCGGCGCCAGGCAGAGAAGGCCAGCATTGCCAAAAGCGAATTCCTTGCAAACATGTCCCACGAGATACGGACCCCGATGAACGCCATCATCGGTCTGAACGACGTCATCATGGAAGAGTGTGGGGATACGGAGCTCTATGGTTACGCCAAGGACGTGCAGTCGGCGGCAAAAAATCTGTTGACGATCATCAATGATATTTTGGACCTGTCCAAGGTGGAGGCGGGCAAAATGGAACTGGTGAAGGTGAATTATTATGTCAAGGTCATGGTGGACGAGATCCTGGGGATGATGGACATGGTGGCTTCCCAGCAAGGGCTGATCTTGAAATATGAGTGCGACGAAACCATACCCTGCCGCTACAACGGCGATGACGGCAGAATCAAACAGATCCTGCTCAACATACTCAGCAACGCCATAAAATTTACGAAGAAAGGATATGTACGGGCCTATATCACCGGGAAGCCTGGAAAGAACGAGGATGAGGAGCTGCTCATCTTCTATGTGGAAGACACCGGATGTGGTATTAAGGAAGAAGATCTGAAAAATATTTTCGAGGATTTCAGACAGTTGGACTCCAAGCGAAATCGGAGCGTGGAGGGGACTGGACTGGGGCTTGCCATTGTGAAACATCTGGTGGAATTGATGGAGGGCGTCATCGACGTGAAGAGCATTTACGGGAAAGGGACAAGAGTCACCATCACTATTCCCCAGAAGATTGTGGACCGACGGCCGATTTCCGAGATGCCGGAGATTCCGCAGACAGAACAAAAAATTACCGATATATTTGTCGCTCCCGGTGTCAAGGTGCTCATTGTCGATGACAATGTGGTCAACCGAAAGGTGGCCAGAAGTTTTTTGAAAAATTATGCTTTTGATTTGACCGAGGCGGGGAGCGGGCCGGAGGCCATCGAAATGGTGCGCGCCGACCGGTATGATCTCATTTTTATGGATCATATGATGCCGGATATGGACGGTGTCGAGGCGGTGGAGATCATCCGCAGGGATTGCGGTGAAAACGGAACCGCTCCCGTGATCGTCGCATTGACCGCCAACGCCATGGAGGGTATGCGGGAACGTTTCTTACAGTGTGGTTTCCAGGACTTTATTGCGAAGCCCCTTGACCGGGTGGAGCTGAACAAGCTTTTGTTGCGCTGGGTGCCGGAGAAGTACAGGCAGACGGAAGAGGCGGGGGAGGAATTGAAACCGCTGAGCCCGAAAGCCTTTCAGATTGACGGCGTGGATATGGATGCCGCCATGAAATATTATTCCGGCGATGAAAAGGGCTTTGTCGAACTGTTGGAGCTCTACTGTATCGACGGCAAACGAAAGACGGAGCTTCTCTGTGAGGTGGTGGAAACCGACCTTTTGCGCTATCAGATCGAGGTGCATGGCCTTAAGAGCGCCTCCGCCAACATCGGAGCCATGAAGGTTTCCGCCATGGCCCGCGCACAGGAGAATGCCGCCGTGCAGGGAGACAGAGAAACCATCGAACGGGAATTCCCGGTATTGTTGGCGGAATATGAGACTCTTTTAACAAATATCGGACGGTTTCTGGAATGCCGCAGGCAGGAGGACGGAGGGAAGGAAAAGCTTCCCTGCTTGACTGTGGAGGAACTTAGAGGACAAACAGCGGCGGCCCTGGAGGAATTGAAACATTTTCGGTCCGGGAAATGTGCGGAACGAGTGGAGGAGATGTTGACGCACGAACTTCCGGAAGCTGTGGCGGAGAGACTTTTGGGGATACGGGAACAGTTGAGATTGTATGAGGACGACGACGCAGAGGAACGATTGGGGCAGTTGCTTTGTATGCTTGAAAAGGAGGAAGAGGATACATGAGTCAGACGGAAGAATGTTCGAAAAAGTGTATTTTAGCGGTGGACGACAGTGCCATCGTTTTAACGAGGATCTCCAGTATCCTGCGGGAAGATTATGACGTGGTTACGATCAATTCCGGGATGCGGGCCTTGCGCTACCTGGAGTTGGAGAAACCGGATCTGATTCTTTTGGATATTCAGATGGCGCAGCAGGACGGTATCGAGACGCTGAGGGAAATACGCAGCAGGGAGGAATGCAGAGAGATACCGGTGATTATGCTCACCGGCGTGGAGACGAAGGATGCTGTCCTGGAGAGCAGCAGGCTGGGAATCTGTGATTACCTGCTGAAGCCCTTTTCGTCTGCGGAGCTGCATAAAAGGATCAGCCGGGTTTTCGAGCAGGAAGAAGAGCAGTGAGAAAGAGAGGAGGCACATGGGATGAATACTGCCATGTCGAAAGAGAATCTTGAGAAGATTTTGGACGAGGCGGTCCAGGATGTGACAGAGTGTACCGCGGGTGTGCGCCTGCATCAGGGGGATCAATCTCCTGAGGAGGATCTCTGTACGGTCCAGATCACCTTTGACAAGGGATTTCACACCAGCCTTACGCTCTGTGCCGATACGAGGCTTTTGTACCGCATGGCGAGCAATTCTTTTCATGAGGAGACGATCAGTCCCGAGGATCTGGAAGAGTTCAGCAAAGAATATTTCAACGCTATTCCAACGAGCATTTTGGAGGTGCGCAATTCATCCATCATGTGTCGCCTTCCGGCAAAGACGGGGCTGTTTCAGGGGAAAACCAATAGAAGGGGGTATAGAACATGAACAAACGAATTATGGTGGTAGACGATTCCAGACTGGTACGGGTTCAGATGGAGGACCTTTTGAAGGGTACGGATTATGAGATTGCGGCATACTGTCGAAGTGGGGAGGATGCGATCGCTCAGTATGGCGAGGTAAACCCTGATCTGGTGACCATGGATATTATCATGCAAGGGATGGATGGACTAGACGCCTCTGAGATTATTCTGAAAGAACATCCGGATGCGAGGATCGTCATGGTCTCATCCCTGGCATACGACGATACCTTTGAGAGAGCAAAGGCCATCGGAGCAAAAGGCTTTGTGGACAAGCCTTTTCATAAAGAGCAGATGCTCAAGGTATTTGAACAGGCGCTCTCTTAATTTTGCGGCTGGAAATAGTCTTTGACAATTCCCGTAAAGGCTCGCGCAAGCTTTGCGTGCCCTTCTGTTTTCAGGTGGATACCGTCCCGAACTAAGTCATCCCGCG
>CAJUOF010000108.1 GCA_910587905.1 uncultured Lachnospiraceae bacterium | reverse complement strand
TTTTGCATTTATTGTTATCATCATTTCGATAAGCCGTTCTGCCTTTGACATTTTTGAACTCCTTTCCGAATGGTGACAGTTCTTGTCACTATTCTATGATAAACTATTTATGTTTCAAATTCAATATGGCATGAAAATGAAACCATGTATGCCCCATGTGGGAGAAAGGGGGAATCATTTATGTCTTGCACAGAAGTATACAAAGAACACATCATATATACGTTCAACGGCTTTTGCAGGACCGTCATACGCTTTGCGGCTATCAACGCATGACGTGACAGGAGCAGACGGCGGCAGAAAGAAAGATCCTTTGAATATTTTGAAGTCTTGTGGAGCATGGAAAGTGAAAGGTGCCAGTCAAGCGTTGCCAACGTAATTTGCAACTTGCGAAAAATGTAAAGGAGAAAATTCGTATGGAAAAATTGATGTATATGATGATGATTGAGAAAAGCAAAACCTATAATAAAATGACAAAACAGGTAGTTATGGAACACGTTGAGAACATAAGAAAGCTGGACGATGAAGGAAAGCTGGAAATCTGCGGTGTCTTTAAAGGCTATCCGGGAATGGCAGGTATGTATATCCTAAAAACAGAGAGCCGTGAAGAAGCAGAAGATATTTGCAAATCAGAACCTCTGGTTATGGGAGGATATGCAACCTACAAATTAGTCGGTTTACAGATTGCAAACCGGGAAAATAATTACTTGCTGTAATTGAGGCAAGGAACAACACTGGGGCAAACAGAATCCGGCTTACATGAAAGCTGAATAACCGCCGCTGCATTAAACGGACACTGAAACAGAAAATTAAGAAAAGTTTTTCTCTTCTTAGCGAAAAGTTCTTTTATCGAAAAGTTTCAGGGGCAGATGTGACTTGCATGAGCCACATCTGCCCCTGTTTGGAACTATCTATTTCCCGATTCCCGGTGATTGGCGGGATATTCACGGGTCAGATGGCGACGACGGATACTTCCTTTACCAGCTCTTCCACCAGCGCTCCAACTGGCGGTTTGGTGCCCAAGGTAGTGCAGGCACCGGCTGAGGCGGCGATGGAAAGTTTTGCGCAGTCCACGAAGGGAATGTCGCTGTCCAGACCGTGGGCCAGAGCGGCTACCATGGCGTCGCCGGCCCCAACGGTGGAATGGGCCTGCACCTGGATTCCGTTTGCCTTGAAGCATTTGGCATCGTGGGTGACAAAGAGCGCCCCCTTCTGCCCGCGGGAGATCGCGATGGTGTGGATGCCTCGGTTTAAAAGCTCCTTCCCCAGGTCGGTCAGGGTCGCCTCGCTGGCCTCATCTCCCAGGCCGAAATAATCTGCGATCTCGTATGCATTGGGTTTCACCAGATAGGGCTTTGCTTTGACGGCCTCGGCGAACAGCTCGCCGGAGGCGTCCACAAAGACGGTGGCCTGGCGCTTTTTCAGCTTTCTGGTAAAATAACCGTAGATCTCCTTGTCCATCGAGGCGGGCACGCTGCCGGAGAACACGAAGATGGAAGAGGGGCCGGCAAAGGCGTCCAGGGTTTTCGCCAGCTTTTCGACGTCCCCGGAGGTGACGGTGGGGCCGGGCTCGTTGAATTCGGTCACGAAGCCGTCCTTCGTCACGTCCACCACCTTGACATTGGTGCGGGTTTCCCCCTCGATATGTACGAACTGGTGCCGGATCTCTAACTGGTTTAACGCATGCTCAATCATCCTCCCGGCGCTTCCCCCCAGAAAGCCGGTCGCAATGGTCTCGCCGCCCAGAGCCTGGACGGTTTTGGAAACGTTGATGCCTTTTCCTCCGGCATCCTGAATGACGTTGGTGACCCGATGGACGGCGCCGCCCGTGAAATTTTCCACGTCCAGGGTCTTGTCTATGGCCGGATTCATCGTGACTGTAATAATCATACCTACCTCCAAAGCTTGTCCAAAAATCTATTGTCTTTATTTTAACATATTTCACAAAAATGGGGAAGCACAACTTGTTATTTTATGCAAAATTAAGAAAATGTCGATGTGGAAATTTTAGAAAAAAATCTCTGGACGAACCCGCCATTTTGTGAGAAAATAAGACAGAGTACGTACATGAATATTTATATTCTGAAAGGAGTCTTAACATGATTTATTCGCATGAAGTAGAGAAAATGTGTACAGTAGCCCAGGGCGTGGCTCACGGCGCTGCTCCGATCCCTGAGGAAGCCAAATGGGTGCAGGCGAAAGAGGTTGCCGACATTTCCGGCCTGACCCACGGCATTGGCTGGTGTGCTCCTCAGCAGGGCGCCTGCAAGCTGACCCTGAACGTCAAGGAGGGAATCATTCAGGAGGCTCTGGTGGAGACCATTGGATGTTCCGGTATGACCCACTCTGCGGCCATGGCTTCCGAGATACTGCCCGGCAGGACGGTTTTGGAGGCGCTGAACACGGACCTGGTATGTGATGCCATCAATACGGCCATGAGAGAGCTGTTCCTCCAGATCGTATACGGCAGGAGCCAGAGCGCGTTCTCCGAGGACGGACTTCCCATCGGCGCCGGCCTTGAGGACCTTGGCAAGGGTCTCCGCTCCCAGGTGGGCACCATGTACGGCACCTTGAAGAAGGGTCCCCGTTATCTGGAGATGGCGGAGGGCTACGTGACCGGAATCGCCCTGGACGAGGACGACCAGATCATCGGCTATCAGTTTGTAAGCCTTGGAAAGATGACCGACTTTATTAAGAAGGGCGACGATCCGAACACCGCGTGGGAGAAGGCGAAGGGACAGTACGGACGTGTTGCGGACGCGGCGAAGATCATTGATCCCAGACAGGAATAATCCGTATTCGGCAGGGAAAAGCGAACGATACATAAATTTCATTTAGGAGGAATCGTATAAAATGGCTTTATTTGAATCGTATGAGAGAAGAGAGAAACAGATTCTTGCTGTGTTAAAGGAGTATGGAATTGGTTCCATCGAGGAGGCCGGCGAGATCACGAAGGCGGCCGGTCTGGACGTGTACAAGATGGTAGAGGGCATTCAGCCCATCTGCTTTGAGAACGCGAAGTGGGCTTACACCGTAGGGGCGGCCATCGCCATCAAGAAGGGCTGTAAGAGGGCGGCGGACGCCGCGGCCGCCATCGGCGAGGGCCTTCAGGCATTCTGCATTCCCGGTTCCGTTGCGGACACCCGCAAGGTGGGGCTTGGACATGGAAACCTGGGCAAGATGCTTCTGGAGGAGGAGACGGAGTGTTTCTGCTTCCTGGCCGGCCATGAGTCTTTTGCGGCGGCGGAAGGCGCCATCGGCATTGCCGAGAAGGCAAACAAGGTTCGTCAGAAACCCCTCCGCGTCATCCTGAACGGTCTCGGCAAGGATGCGGCCCAGATTATTTCCAGGATCAACGGCTTTACATACGTGGAGACCGAGTACGATCCCTACACCAACGAGGTGAAGGAAGTCTTCCGCAAATCCTATTCCGAGGGGCTTCGCGCGAAGGTCAACTGCTACGGCGCCAACAGCGTGCCGGAAGGTGTGGCCATCATGTGGAAAGAGGCCGTGGACGTCTCCATCACCGGAAATTCCACCAACCCCACCAGATTCCAGCACCCCGTGGCGGGAACCTACAAGAAGGAGCGGAATGAAGCCGGCAAAAAGTACTTCTCCGTGGCTTCCGGCGGCGGCACCGGTCGTACCCTTCATCCGGACAACATGGCGGCGGGCCCCGCGTCCTACGGCATGACCGACACCCTGGGCCGTATGCATTCCGATGCCCAGTTCGCGGGTTCATCCTCCGTGCCCGCCCACGTGGAGATGATGGGCCTCATTGGCGCCGGCAACAACCCCATGGTCGGCATGACCGTGGCCGTGGCCGTCTCCATCGAGGAAGCGGCAAAGGCCGGGAAGTTCTGAATACCATTTTCTGATTGATCGTGACAACTAGCGAAAAGGCGCTGTGACCATGAAGGCTGCGGCGTCTTTTTTATTGCCCGATTCAGATAATCCAGAGTTTTTATAGAATTCTATTGACATTCGACTTCTCCGGTGCTACTATCTAGTTAATATCAAAATGATATCAAAAAATATCGAATGACGCTCCCCATGAGGGGGCAGATCGGAGGAGAAGATGAAAGTGGATTATTCAGAAGAGAGAGAGATACATCCGGCGAGCGGAGGTCTTGGGCTTTTGCTTTCGCTGCTCTTTTTCGGAGGAGGGCTTGCGCTCATCATCTGCAGTGCCCTGCTCCTTAGAGGGACGGCGTTCGGCATTCTGCTTACGTTTGGCATTTTGTTTACGCTTTTCAGCCTGGTCCTTCTGTGCGGACTTCGGGTGGTGGCCCCCAAGGAGGCGCTGGTGCTGGTCCTTTTTGGAAGCTATTACGGCACCATCCGGAAGGAGGGCTTTTACCTGGTCAATCCCTTCTGCATGGCGGTGAATCCCACGGCGAAAAGCACGCCGGCCTCCGTTGCCGGGGGGAGCATCCAGTTTGGGAGTTCCATGAGCAAAAAGGTTTCCTTAAAGGCCATGACCCTGAACAATGACAAACAGAAGGTCAACGACCAGCTTGGAAACCCGGTGGTCGTGGGGGCGGTGGTCATCTGGCGGGTGGTGAATCCCACCAAGGCCGTGTTTGCGGTCAACAATTACAAGACCTTCCTGTCAATCCAGTGTGATGCGGTCATCCGGAACGTGGCAAGACTTTACGCCTATGACGTGGGAGACGACGGCGGTGAGACGGACGCCGACGAGAAGACCCTCCGGGGCAGCACCAGGGAGGTGGCGGAGCGGATGAAGAGGGAGCTTCAGGAACGAGTCAATGAGGCGGGGCTTTTGGTGAGCGACGTGCAGATCACCCATCTGTCCTATGCGCCGGAGATTGCTTCGGCCATGCTCCAGAGACAGCAGGCGGTGGCCATCATCGCCGCCAGGCAGAAGATCGTGGAGGGGGCCGTCGGCATGGTGGAGATGGCTCTGGACAAACTGAAGGACAATGACGTGGTGGAGCTGGACGAGGAGCGGAAGGCGGCCATGGTAAGCAACCTTTTGGTGGTGCTCTGCGGCAACAAGGATGCGCAGCCCATCGTCAACAGCGGAAGCATTTATTAAGTGAGAAAGCATTTGTATTTATTCGGTAAGAAAGTATTTATTTTGAGAAAGGACCGCCTGCGGGCGGGACGAGGTGGCAGAGATGATTCAGCTTGAACATGTTTCCAAGGTTTACAGCGGCACCCACAAGGCGGTGGACGACTGTACCTTTTCGGTGGAGGACGGGAAGATCACCGGCTTCATCGGGCCCAACGGTGCGGGGAAGACCACGACCATCAAGATGATCATGGGTATTTTGGAGGCATCGGAGGGGACGATTCTCCTGGACGGGGAGGATATCCGGAAAGACGCCATTGGAGCCAAGAAGAAGATCGGGTTTGTCTCCGACAACCCGGACAGCTTCCTTCGGCTGAAAGGATTGGAATACCTGAATTTCATGGCGGACATTTACGACGTGCCGGGGGAGGGGCGTGCGGAGAAAATCCGTTCCATGGCGGAGCGATTTGAGATGACGGATGCCCTGGGAGACCGAATCCTGAGTTATTCCCACGGCATGCGTCAGAAGATCATGGTCATGGGAGCGCTGCTCCACGAGCCGTCCCTCTGGATTCTCGACGAGCCGCTCACGGGGCTTGATCCCAGGGCCGCCTTCGAGTTGAAAGAGATGATGAAGGAACACGCGGCCGGCGGAAGGACCGTGCTCTTCTCCACCCACGTTTTGGAGGTGGCGGAGAAACTCTGTGACAAGGTGGTCATCATCAACCGGGGTCATATCGTATACCAGGGTACGCTTGACCGGCTGAGGGAGGGCTATCCGGAAGGGACCGGTCTGGAAGAAATCTTCCTGGCGGTGACGGAACATGCGTAAATATTTCTTACTGACAAGGAAGCTCTTCAAATCCGGCCTGGGTGGGTTTGGGGGCTCCAATAAAAAGAAGAAGTTCCGGGCGGGCAACGCACTGCTGATGGCGTTTCTCTTTGTCTGCCTGCTGCCGCTCCTGGGGATGCTCTCCCATTTCGGCGGCGAGGCCTACCGGACCATGGCGGTGATCGGACAGGAGGGGCTCGTCCTCTCCATGGCATTTTCCGCGGCTTCCATCCTGAGCCTGGTGCTGGGATTTCCCATGCTGATCTCCGTCTTTTACCTGACGGGGGACATTGAGCGGCTCATGTATCTGCCGGTCAAGCCCTGGCAGATCGTGGGGGCGAAGTTTACGATCTCCCTGATTTTCACCTACCTGACCTCCTTTTACTTCCTGATGCCCCTCCTGACGGGCTACGGGGTGGCGGCCGGTGCGGGGGCTGGTTTTTGGATCTTGGCCGTCCTGGCCCTGCTTCTTCTGCCGGTGATCCCCCTGGTTTACGGCGGAATCATCTCCATGGTCATCATGCGGGTGTTCAAACGGGCGAAAAATAAAGACTTCATCACGATTCTCAGCGTGGTCCTGTCCCTGTGCCTGGCTTTTGCTCTGAGCAGTCTGGGAAACCTCAACCTGGAGGGAGCGGCGCTTCAGGAGCTTCTGCTAAAGGGTGGAAATTCCCTGATGGGTCTGATGAACGGCATTTTCCCGGCCCTCCGTTTTCTGGAGGCGGCGGTGGCGGAGGGAAGCGTCCTGTCCCTGCTTTTGTTTCTGGCAGTCACGGCTGCTTCGGTGGTGGTTTTCTTTTTGATCGCGGAGCGGCTCTATTTTGCGGGAGCCATGGGCATGCGGGAGACAAAGGCGGGAAGGAAACGGATTTCCGCCGAGGAGAGCAGGAGGCTCAGCCGCAGGAAGAGCGCCGGGGGTGCCTGTTTCCGGAAGGAGGTCCGGCTGCTGGTGCGCAGTCCCATCTATTTCATGAATTGCGTGATGTTGGTCTTTCTGTGGCCCTTGTTCATTGCGGTCCCGGTTGTCATCCAGATGGTGCAGAAACAGGATTTCAGCATCGGAGAGCTTTTGAAGCTGATTTCCATGGAGGGAACCGGAGGGACGGCGCTCACCCTGTTCGTGGTGCTCTGTATTTCCCTGGGCACCGGCCTGTTTAATTACGTGGCCGGGACGGCCATCTCCAGGGAGGGGAAAAATCTGTACTTTATGAAAGTCATTCCCGTGCCCCTTAAGGTCCAGCTCCGGGCGAAGCTTTTGACCGCCGTGTATTTCGGCGTGGCGGGGACGACACTTTACTGCATGATCTTCCTCGTGGCGAGCGTGTTCCTGTTCGGGCTTCCGGCCTGGACCCTGCCTTTCGCCTTAATGGGAAGCGTGTGTGCCAATGTGATCCAGTGCGCCATCCAGCTTTTCGTGGATCTGTTCCACCCGAAGCTCAACTGGGAGAACGAGCAGCAGGCGGTCAAGCAGAATTTTACCGTGATTCTTGGCATGCTCCTGAATCTGGCCGTGGGGGCGGCCCTCGGAGTCCTGGTGTTCTTTTTGTATGACGCCCTTTCCCTGCCCCTTCCGGTTTATGTGGGGGTTATTTGCCTGGTCTTTGGCGTGGCCGCCTTCCTCCTTTACCGGCTGGTGCTGGCTTACGGGGCGAGACGGATCGCCGACTATGAATGAGAGAGAAACAAAATCCAAAGTTGTTGTGGGGACAGACGACGTTTTGTCCCCCAATATAGTATTGAAGAAACGGAGCGGAAGCCATGGCCCCACAGAAAAATGAAAAGGATAAGGAAAAGAAACAGGTGCTTCTCCGCCTGTCCCAGACCCTGTGGACGGATTTGGCCGAATGGGCCGAGGACGATTTTCGTTCCATCAACGGGCAGATCGAGTATCTGCTGACGGAGGCCGTGCAGAAGCGGAAGCGCACGAAACGGCGGGCGGCCGCGGAGTTGGACGGAGAAGGGCAGACAGAGTAGGAATATCCGGAGAGAAGGAGTGTGGATGATATGGGAAAATGGGGATTTCGGATCGCGAACGGACTTGTCCATGGAAGCTTCTGGTTCACCTGTCTGCTGTTGGTCATATTCTGGAGCCGGATTCCGGATGAAATCGTGACCCATTTTAACGGCGCCGGAGTGGCGGACGGCTGGGGAAGCAGGGGAAGCCTGATTCTGCTCGTGTTCGTCATGTTCTGGCTGTATGCCATGCACCTCGTCTGCCTGCGGGTGATTCGGTATTTGGGCACGAAGGAAAACATGTACGGAAAAAAGCTGGCGGCCTTCGTGACGGAGGAGGACTTTGCGGCCGGGACTCTCACGACCATGGCTTATCTGGCTTGGACGGACGCCTCCCTGATTCTGATGTTTGATTATATCATCGTCTGTTCGGCGGCAAGCCGCCCTCTGGGAGGGTGGTTTCTGTGGGCCGTCTTTCTCGCCATAGGAGGGGAACTTGCCTGGTATTTCGTCTGTTATTTTAAACGGAAGCGCACCATTAAAAACCGTGCTCTCACGGAACTTTCGCTTCGGGAAGACGGGGCGGTGAAGACTCCGGATGATATGTAGAAAGTGATGTCTCGTATTTTATAAAAAATCTTCTTGACTCTGCCCCTGGGGGAGCCTGTATGATAGAGCCAGTTCATGAACGGCAGGCTTCCGGGACGCCGGAGGATGAGGAGGAAGACATGTTCAGTATCGGTGATTTTTCAAAGATCTGCATGGTCAGCGTGAAGACCCTGCGTCATTATGACAAGATCGGGTTGCTGCGGCCGAAGTTCACGGATCCGTTTACCGGATACCGGTATTACAGCGAGGAGCAGCTTTCCAAAATGCTGCTGATCCAAAGGCTGAAGCGGTACGGCTTCTCACTGGCGGACATCGGGCCTCTTCTGGAAGAAACGGATGAGCGCGCGCTCTTTTTGAAATTGAAACGGCAGAGGATGGTGCTTGCGGAGCGTCTTGCGGAGATTACCCAGACGATGGACGAGCTGACCAGACATCTGCAGGATTTTGAAAGGACAGGTGACGTTATGAGTTATCAGAACAAATACGCGGTGACCCTTGAGGAGAGGAGGGACGTTCCAATCATATCCGTGAGGGAGAGGGTTTCCGTGGCGGATTTCGGAGGACAGTATGAGAAACTGTTCAGGCGGGTGATCAACGAGAAGCTGGAGGCTGACAGCCAGACGCTGGCCATCTACCACGACGAGGAATTTGACCAGGAATGCAGCGACGTGGAGATCGGGCTGGTCATGAAACGGGCGGAGCAGGCGGACCGGCTTCTGGAAGGGGGGCTCTGTGCGACCACGGTCCACCTGGGCGGATATTCCGGTCTCTCCGACGGCTATGCCGCCATTGTGAGATGGATCCAGGAGAACGGCTACCAGATCTCGGGAGCCCCCTATGAATTTTACGTGAAGACGGCTTTCGACAAGATCCCGGTGGAGGAGTGGGAGACGAGGATCTACTTCCCCGTGGCTAAACCATAACTTCTTCGGCCGCGAACACCATGACGCTCCGGTCGCCGATCCGGAAATTCCGGCCCTCCAGGGGCTTAGGCTCCTGGAGGGCGGCCTGCGTATCCAGGAGGACCTTCCAGGAATACGGTTTCGGAAGTCTCGGCAGTGTCACGTCCAGGGGCTCCCAGTAGGCGTTGGAGGCGATGTAGAGGATCTGGGGGGCGTCGTCGGCCGTCTCCCTTCCGGCGAACATGATGCCCACATAGTGGTCCTGGCCCGAAAACTGTTTGTGCCAGGGGGTGACGCCGTGGAAGCTGGTGTCCGGGAAGCCCAGGGCTCCGTCACTTAAGTTGGCCCGCAGGATGCGGTGATCCTTGCGGAGCCGGATCGCATACCGGAAGAAGCGGAACATGTCGGCGCCCTTCGCCTCCTTCAACTGGTTCCAGTCGAGCCAGGAGGTTCGGTTATCCTGGCAGTAGGCGTTGTTGTTGCCGAACTGGGTGTTACAGAATTCATCCCCGGCGAGGAACATGGGGATGCCCCGGCTTGTCATGAGCAGGGCGAAGGCGTTGCGCATCAGGCGGAGCCGGAGGGCGTTCACGGAAGGGTCGTCGGTGTCCCCCTCCACGCCGCAGTTCCAGCTATGGTTGTCGTTGGAGCCGTCGGTGGAGTTCCAGCCGTTCTTCTCGTTGTGTTTTTGATTATAAGAATACAGGTCGTACAGGGTAAAGCCATCGTGGCAGGTGATGAAGTTGACGGAGGCGTTTTTCCGAAGGTCCGGCCGGTAAATATCCATGGAGCCGGAGATGCGCATGGCGGCGGCCTGGGCCATGCCGGCATCGCCCTTGATGTAGCGGCGCATGTCGTCCCGGTAGATGCCGTTCCATTCGGCCCAGCGGTTCCAGGAGGGGAAGGAGCCCACCTGGTACATGCCGTCGGCGTCCCAGGCTTCGGCGATCAGCTTCACGTCCCCCAGGATCGGGTCGAAGGCCAGGGACTGTAAAAGCGGAGGTTCCCGCATGGGGGAGCCGTCCTCGTTGCGCCCCAGGATGGAGGCCAGGTCGAAGCGGAAGCCGTCCACTCGGTAGGTGGTGACCCAGTAGCGCAGGCAGTCTAAGATCATCTGCCGCACGATGGGGTGGTTGCAGTTTAAGGAGTTGCCGCAGCCGCTGAAGTTGTAATAGCTCCCGCCGGGGGTGAGCAGGTAGTAGATGTTGTTGTCAAAGCCCTTGAAGGAAAAGAAGGGGCCGTCCTCGTTCCCCTCGGCCGTGTGGTTGAAGACCACGTCCAGGTAGACCTCGATGCCGTGGCTGTTGAAGAGGCGAATTAACTCCTTTAATTCGTTGCCCTCCCGGTTGTACTCTTTGCTGGCGGCGTAGCTGGTGTTGGGGGCGAAGAAGCTGACGGTGCTGTAGCCCCAGTAATTGTACAGCTTTTCCCCGTTCACCTCCCGGTAGTCCTGCATCTCGTCAAACTCAAAGATGGGCATCAGCTCCACGGCGTTTACGCCCAGCTCCAATAAATAAGGAAGCTTCTCCATCAGCCCGGCGAAGGTGCCCCGGTGGGTGACGCCGGAGGAGGGGGCCATGGTAAAGCCTCGGACGTGGAGCTCATAGATGATCAGATCCTCCATGGGGAGCAGGGGGGAGGGCATGTCGCCCCAGTCGAAATCGTCCTTCACGACACGAGCCTTGTAGTGCTGCTCTCTGGCCGGCTTTTCGCCCCAGCGGCTCTGCCCCGTGACCGCCCTGGCGTAAGGGTCTAGCAGATAGCGGTTTTTGTCAAAGATCAGCCCTTTTTCCGGCTCGTAGGGGCCGTCCACCCGGTAGGCGTACTCGAATTCTTCGATATTCAGCTTGAAAACGATCATGGAATAGACGTTTCCGATCCGGTAGTGGGACGGGAAGGGGATCACCGCATAGGGCTCCTCCGCCTCCCGGTGGAAGAGGAGCAGTTCGATGGCGGTGGCGCTGTGGGAGTGGACCGTGAAATTGACGCCGCCGGGAATGGCGGTGGCCCCGTTGATCTCATAGAAGCCGGGGCGGATGTCGAAGCCGCCCACGTTGTCCAGGGCGACCAGATGGATGTTGCCGGGGAGTTTCAACTGCTCCACGGAGACGTGGGCCGTCCTGGGGACGGAAGCAGTGGTTTTCGGAGCTTTATTGTGATCGGTCATCGCAGTGAGTCCTTTTCTGAATTGGTCATATTGTCAAAGAGTTTCCGGCAAACGGCAAAAAAATTTGACGTTTGTTAGAAATATCGACGGAAAAATCCGAATCCTTAAGCAATCTGCTTCCGGTACATTTCGGTTGAATTTTGGCAGGCGATATATTATAATTGAAGAAATACGGCGGAATCAGAGAATCCGGCAAAGAAGCCGGAAAATATCCGTCTCAGGGAGGTACAGGATATGGATTATCAAAAAACGTATGAGGAATGGCTGGCCAGTCCTTATATTGACGAGAAGACCAAAGCAGAACTGCGGGGCATAGGGAACGACGAGAACGAGATCAAGGAGCGGTTTTACACGGAGCTTTCCTTCGGGACCGCAGGCCTTCGGGGGATCATCGGTGCCGGCATCAACCGGATGAATATTTATACGGTGAGAAAGGCGACCCAGGGCCTTGCCAACTATATTGTCAAGGCGGGCGGCAAGGAGAAGGGCGTGGCCATCGCCTTTGATTCCAGGAGGATGTCTCCGGAGTTTGCCGACGAGGCGGCCCTCTGCCTGGCGGCCAACGGTATCAAGGCCTATGTGTTTGAATCCCTGCGGCCCACGCCGGAGCTTTCCTATGCGGTGCGGACCTTAAAGTGCATCGCCGGCATCAACATCACGGCCAGCCACAACCCGCCGGAGTACAACGGTTACAAGGTGTACTGGGAGGACGGCGCCCAGATCACGCCGCCCCACGACACGGGGATCATGGGGGAGGTGAAGGCGGTCACCGACTTTGCCGAGATGAAGACCATGGACAAGGAGGCGGCGAAGGCGGCGGGCCTTTATGAGACCATCGGAGGGGCCATCGACGACGCCTATATTGCGGAGCTTAAGACGCAGGTGAAGCATTGGGACAGCATCGAGGCCGAGGGGAAGAACCTGAAGATCGTCTACACGCCCCTTCACGGCACCGGGAACCTTCCGGCCCGCCGGGTGCTTAAGGAGCTTGGCTTTGAGAATGTGTACGTGGTGCCGGAGCAGGAGCTTCCCGACGGGGAATTCCCCACGGTCAGCTATCCTAACCCGGAGGCGGCGGAGGCCTTTGCCCTGGCCCTTAAGCTGGCGAAGGAGAAGGATGCGGACCTGGTGCTTGCCACCGACCCGGATGCGGACCGTCTCGGCGTGTACGTGAAGGACGCAAAGAGCGGCGAGTACATTACCCTGACGGGGAACATGTCCGGCTGCCTGCTGGCCGACTATGAGATCGGGCAGAGGAAGGAGCTCTCCGGGCTTCCCGAGGACGGCGCCTTAATCAAGACCATCGTGACCTCCAATCTGGCGGACGCCATCGCCAAATACTACGGCGTGAAGCTTATTGAGGTGCTGACCGGCTTCAAGTACATCGGGCAGCAGATCCTGGGTTTTGAGGAGTCCGGCAAGGGCACTTATCTGTTTGGCTTCGAGGAGAGCTACGGCTGCCTGATCGGGACCCATGCCAGGGACAAGGACGCCATCGTGGCCACCATGGCCCTCTGCGAGGCGGCGGCTTACTATAAGACCAAGGGCATGACCCTCTGGGATGCGATGATCGCCATGTACGAGCGGTACGGCTATTACAAGGACGGTGTTCAGTCCATCACTCTGGCGGGCATCGAGGGGCTGGCGAAGATCAAGGAGATCTTGGAGACTCTTCGGGCCAATTCTCCCGACGAGGTGGCCGGTTATAAGGTATTGTCGGCGAGGGATTACCAGAAGGACACGGTGGTGGACAAGGCCACGGGAGCCGTGACCTCCACCGGGCTTCCCGCCTCCAACGTGCTGTACTACGATCTCAGTGACGATGCGTGGCTGTGCGTGAGACCCTCCGGGACAGAGCCGAAGGTGAAATTCTACTACGGCGTCAAGGGGACTTCCCTTGAGGATGCCGATGAGAAGTCCGAGAAGTTCGGCAAAGAAGTGCTGGAGATGATTCAGAAGATGATCTGAACTTTTTAGGGTTCTTAAGATGCAGTGAGAAACGGCCGGGGGCGGAGGAACCTCCGGTCGTTTTTACAGTTTATAGAAAAATCATAATATCTTCTCGAAATTTTCCGCATGGTATGCTATACTGTTATAAGACCTTAACTGGGAGTGGACAATATGGTAAATGCAGAACGCACGAAGCTGATGACGAAAGCGGAAATCTTCCGGGTGAAGGAGGAGAGAAGGGCGCTTAAGCTGAACCGGTTTTACAGAAGCGATTATATCAGTTATGAGATGATTCGCTCCGCGCTCTGTTTTATATTTGGATATGCGCTGTTTGTCCTTATGTGGGTTCTGTACTATGCGGAGCCCCTTATGACGACGAAACAGATCGAGGAGCTGGTTCAGATGGCAGTTCGGGCCGGGGTGGCTCTTTTATGCCTCCTGACCTGCTTTCTTGTGGCGTCTTATTTTGTGTTCCGGAGGAAATACCGGAAGGCCAGGGCGAAGGTGAAGGAATACCAGGCGCTCCTTAAGCAAATCAACCGTCTGTACGAGCAGGAGACTGCAAAAGTATGGAAGGAATCGGAGGAATTTAAGCATGACAACCCTTCTGGTTCTGCGTGAGCGGATCAAGACATTTTACGCCCGGTTCGGCGGGCATATCATAAGAGTGTTTCGGTTTGTACTGGCCCTTGCGGCCTTTCTTGTGATTAGCCGGAGCCTTGGTTATATGGAGCGGATCAACCGCGATTGGATGGCAGTGGCAGTGTCGCTGGTCTGTGCCTTTTTGCCAAATAGTTTTGTGGTGGTATTGGCGGGTATCTTCGTGCTTTTGCACATGTATGCGGTGTCGCTGGAAGTGCTTTTTGTGATTGCGGCTGTCTGTGTACTCTTTTTCTGCCTATATTATGTGTTTCAGCCGGGGGACAGCGTTTTGCTGATTGTGATGCCCTTGCTCTTTTTGTGTAGGATACCTCTGGTGATTCCGCTGATTATGGGGCTTGTCGGATCCGTCTTCAGTGTACTTCCTGTCAGCTTTGGCGTGATCGTTTATTATATGTTAAAGTATGTCCGGGAGAATGTGGGAGTGCTGGCCTCCAACGGCTCCCTTTCCATGCCGGGACGATATACGCAGATGATCAACGGGATTTTACAGAACAAGGAGATGTGGGTGATGGTGCTGGCCTGCGCCCTCACGCTTCTGGTGGTTTATTTCATCCGACGTTTGTCGGTGAGCCATTCCTGGGAGATTGCGATCGGTGTGGGGTCTGTGTCTAATGTGGCCCTGCTTTTTGCCGGGATGTTTATTGCCAACATCAGTTTTCCGGTCAGTTCCCTGATTATTGGGGCTGTGGCGGCGGCTGTCTGCGGATTGGTGCTGGAGTTTTTCGTGTTCCACCTCGATTATTCCAGAACGGAACATGTGCAGTTTGAGGACGATGATTATTATTATTACGTAAAGGCGGTCCCGAAGATGGCTGTGACCCAGCCGGAGGTGACGGTGACTAAGATCAATGCAAAGACTTCCTATGACAGAAGTGTGGAAAAGGAGCTTATGGGACTCCGCCAGGAGCTCAGCAATACGGCAGAGCTCTTTACTTCCAGAAAGGACTTGGAGCAGACCAGAGTCTTGTTTGAGAAAGATACAGGAAAAAAGACAGGTAAAATGACAGAGAACGGGGAAGGACAGGATGGAACTCATAACAAAAATTTTTGAGGGGATGAAAACGTACCTGGTTCAGAGTATTCCTGACATCCGGATCACGGACGTGGTCGAGATGGCGATCATTGCGGTGCTCCTGTACAATGTGATGCTCTGGATCAAGAGCACGAGAGCCTGGGCACTTTTAAAGGGCATTATCGTCCTCGTGGCGTTTATTTTGATTGCGTGGATCTTCCACATGGATACGATTCTTTGGCTGGCCAATAAGACGATCAATGTGGGGATCATTGCGGTGGTGATCATTTTTCAGCCGGAGTTAAGGAGGGCCTTGGAACAACTGGGACAGAAGAAGATGCTGGGGCTTTTGATTTCGGACAGTGGAAAAGTGGTGGAAAACCAGTTCAGCAGCAGGACTATGAACGAGATTATGAAGGCCACTTTTGAGATGAGTAAGGTAAAGACGGGGGCGCTGATCGTGATCGAACGGACGACGACGCTTGCAGAATATGAGAGAACGGGGATCGAAGTGGACGGCATCGTCACCAGCCAGCTTCTGCTGAATATTTTTGAGCATAACACGCCGCTTCATGACGGGGCCGTGATCGTGCGGGGAAACAGGGTGGTAGCGGCTACCTGTTATCTGCCTCTTTCTGACAATATGCAGATCAGCAAAGACCTGGGGACCAGGCATCGAGCCGGGGTGGGCGTCAGCGAGGCCAGCGACAGCATCACGGTGATCGTTTCGGAGGAGACGGGCGGCGTCTCGGTGGCCTTTGAGGGGACGCTGAAACGGGAGCTGACTCCGGAAACTTTGAAGGAGGAACTGCAGCTCTTGATTTCGGAACATGACGGCGGCAAAGGGAGGAAGCTGAAAATTTTGAAAGGATGGCAGAAAAATGAAAAAAAAGCTGACAAATAATCTGCTTTTAAAGATCGTTTCTGTGATCGCTGCCGTGCTTTTATGGGGAGTCGTGATCAACATTGACAATCCGACGGATACCTATACCATCAGCGGGATTCCAATCAAGGTGATCAATGAAAAACAGGCGATCACAGACAATAATCTGACCTATGAGCTGTCTGGAGAGAAGACGGTCAGCGTGGAGGTCACAGTCAGAAGGCAGGATAGAAGGAAAATTTCGGCCGATGACTTTTCGGCGACGATTGATCTGAATGAGATCTATGGAGCCACCAGTTCCGTGGCGGTCAATATCGAAGTGGTAAATAACAAGAGTCTAATCCGGTCCTGGACGCAGATCACAAGGAGTGTCCGGGTGGATGTGGAAAGGATGGAAACAAAGATCTTCGAGATCCGGGTGATTCCCAGGGGGAGCCTGGAGGAAACCTATACCTTCAGCCAGAATACTGTGTCGCCGGGGAGTGTCCGGGTGACGGCGCCGGAGTCTGTCATGTCCAGAATCGACCATGCGGGCGTGGAGTTGGACGTGAACGGGGCCACGGATAATGTTCAGGAAACCGGGCCGGTGAAGCTATACATGGATGAGGAGAGCAAGAATGAGCTGGATCTGTCGGATCCCAGGATCCATTTGAATGTCGCGGAGGCGGAGGTTATGCTGGAGGTGGTGAAGACGAACCAGATCAGCGTGGACATCCAGGTGACGGGACAGGATGCAGTTGCCGACGGCTGCAAATACATCAACTATACCTGCGACCCCCAGATGATCCAGGTGACGGGGCCCAGGTCTCAGATTGCCGATTTTGCCAAACTGACCATCGTAGAAGATTTGACAGGTGTCGGTGAAAATATCACCAAGATTTATCAGGTTCAGGATTACCTGCCGAAGGGTCTTGAGGTGGCAGATGGACAGCCGGAAACCATAGAGGTAACTTATCAGATTGATAAGCTGGAGCAGAGAAGCTTTTATATTGGAAGAAATCAGATACGGCTTCTCGGGATGTCGGATGAACTGGAGTATCGATTTGGCGAGGACGACGGCATTACCGTCAGCTTACGGGGATTGTCCGAGGATATTGAGCAGGTGAGTGCCAGTGATATCACAGTGATTTTGGATCTGGAGGAATATGACAAGCCGGGAAGCTATGCCTGTGAGCCGGTCATTGAGCTTCCGGAAGAATACAGAGACTATTTTGAGGTGTCGGTGGGAACTGTCCGGGTGATTGTCACGAGGCCGGAGAGTGAGGAGTCCTCTTCGGAGGAGAGTTCTTCAGAGAATGGCAGTGCGGGGGAGACTTCCGGTGAGGGAACGGAGACATCTGGGGAGAATGCTCCTTCGGAGAGTGTTTCTGCCACGGTCCCGGAATCCGATAGCTTGGCCGGAGACAGTTCTTTGGAAGACAGATAGAGGGTACGAAAGCGAGAAAAGGAGGATATGTACATGGTTAGCGAGAAGGTGGTTATCAAAAATCCTACCGGGCTGCATTTGCGTCCGGCCGGAGTGCTGTGCAAAGAGGCGATGAACTATGCCTCATCCGTCACATTCCGCTTTGAGAATATCACGGCAAATGCCAAAAGTGTGCTCAGTGTGCTGGGAGCATGCATCAAGACTGGTGATGAACTGGAGTTTATCTGTGAGGGACCCGACGAGAAAGAAGCTCTTGAGGCCATCATCACGATCGTGAAAAATGGCCTGGGAGAATGAGAGGAAAGGCCGCCCTTTTGGCGGCCCATCTTGCCGTCTGTGCCGTGGCGGCGGCCGTGGCAGAAACCGGAGAATATTTGTTTTCCGGTTTCCTTTTTATTGTGCTGGCGTTTGGCGAATACCTATATTACTATCGAAAAGAAAAGAAGCTGTTGCAGTTGGAGGCGGTGTTCGCCCTGTTCTGGACCGGCGGAATGGGGCTCTCCGCCATGAAGCTTTCCAGACTGGCGGGGGAATGGGAGCCTGTCACCTGGCTTTGTCTGATCCTGGTGTATCCGGCCTTTCTCCTCGGATATGAGGCCGCAGCGGTCTGGGAGAGAAAGCGGTCTGTGGGAAAGACGGTGAGAGAGGGAGAATCAGGAGCGGAGGATGGCTCTGGGAAGGCAAACGAGGGGGAACGGACGGCCAGGAGGCTTCTTCACTGCATTTATGGAGTTCTCTTCCTTTCTATTGCCTGTTTTTTGCTGGAGGCTGCAGTGCTCAGGGAAGTGCCGCTGTTTTCTGATAAGCCTCATGCTTATTCCTATTTTCATCTGTCCGGTGTCCATTATTTTACGGTCAGCAGCATTTTCGTGCTGCCACTTTCGGTGATTTACAGAAGGGTGAAGGGAAAGCTTTCCCGCCTCGAATGGCTCCGGCTAGGGCTCTGTTCGCTCATGGCCCTGGCGATTCCAATCCTCTGCGTGTCCAGATTTCAGTTGATGCTGGCGGTGCTGCTCTCCGTCTGCGTGGCCGTCGTCTGCTGGCCCGGGATTCGGCTTCGGTATGTATTTTTGGTGCTGGCCATGCTGGTTCCCGTCTATGTGGGATTGACTGTGGCCAGAAACCATGATGTGGCCTATCTGAACGGGATTTTTGAGATGAAAAATGAGGATATGCCCATCTTTATTACCCAGCCTTACATGTACGTGGCCAACAATTACGACAATTTTAATTGCCTGGTGAGGGAATTGCCGGCTCACACTCTGGGGCTGCGTCAGTTATTCCCGGTTTTTGCCCTGACGGGCCTTAAATTCCTGAAACCGGAGCTCGTGAGCTTTCCGATTTACATTACAAAGACGGAACTGACCACGGTGACGCTGATCTATGACGCCTATTACGACTTTGGTCTGGCGGGCGTCCTCCTTTTTGGATTGATTTTGGGCATGGCCTGTAAAAAAGTCACTATCCTCCAGGCGCGGGGCAGGAACCCGGTGGCGCTGTTGTTTTACGCCCAGATCGCCATGTATCTGGTGTTCTCCTTTTTTACCACCTGGTTCAGCAACCCTACCACCTGGTTCTGGCTGGCGCTCACCGGAATCCTGTATTTTTATGTGGGATGGATCCCCGGAGGGCGGAAGAGCGGTCCGGTTAACTGAGTCGGGGGACGTCAAAAATGCCCATTCCGTTTTCCGTGTCAGACACGTCGGGTTTGCGGATTTCACTGCGCCGCCTATGGCAGGCAATTTCACCTCCATCAAACCGGGTCGGCTGAAATTGCCTGCGCTATGCTCGTGAAATCCGCAAACCCTTCCTATTGTCTGCCACGGAAAAGGATGGGCATTTTTGACGTTTTTCAGTTATGGGAGGACCGGGCTTCCGGTTCCTGTAGGCCCTACCGGCCGGGGAAAGTCCGGCAGACCGGGAAGGCGACGGTCACGGTGAAAAGATCGGCGTCTATGGAAATCCGCAGGGTTCCGCCGCAGGCTTCCGCAAAACTTTTGGCGATGGAGAGCCCCAACCCGCTGCCGCCGTCGCTGCGGCTTGCGTCCCCGCGGACGAAGCGCTCGGAGAAATCCGTGGTTTCGTTGAGCTCTCTGGCGGAGGTGTTGCGGATGGACACCAGGGCCACGGCTCCCTCCGTCTTCAAGGTCAGGAAGATGCGGGAACCTTCCAGCGAGTAGGAGAGGGCGTTCTGGATCAGGTTCTGGAACACCCGGTACAGCCGTTTTCCGTCCGCAAAGACGGTGACTGGTTCCTCCGGAAACGAGAGTTTCATGAAGAGACCGCTCTGGGTGATCGGGGTGTCCATATCTGCCAGGGTCTGCTGCAAAAGCTTTTTCAGATCCAGCGTTTCCGGCTCGATGGGAAGCTGGCCGGAGGCGGCCTTGCTGACCTCGAACACGTCCTGTACGATCGCCTTTAGCCGTTCTGATTTTTCCCCCAGGATCTGAATGAATTCCCTTACATGCATCGGAAGATCTTCCTCCTGTTTTAAAAGCTCCACGTAGCTGATGATGGAGGTGAGGGGTGTCTTGATGTCATGGGAGACGTTCGTGACCAGCTCCACCTTCATCTGCTCGCTGCGCAGCTTTTCCTGGAGGGCGGTTTCCAGACCGTGTTGGATCTCGTTGAGCCTTTCCGCGGCTTCCCCGAGCTCTGAATCTGCCGGAAGGACGAGGGGTTCCGTCAGGTCTCCCTCCCGGACTGCGTCCACCTGATGGAAGAAGGCTCCCAAATCTTCGGCCAGACGGCGGTTCTTTTTCAGATATCGGATGCTGGCGGCGGAGAGTCCCAGGTAAGCCAGGACGAGGAACAGGAGTGGAAGCGGATGAACATTGAGCATCCAGTTCAAATATTCGCCCATCGGCAAGAACAGCGCCAGGAGGAAAAGGAGCGGCGCCATCAGCCAGATCGCCATGGACAGACGATACCTTTGAATCATGCGTTTCTGGAGGGGCCTCTGTAAGTCCCTGGAGCGAAGTCCGGTGATCAATGGTTTTTTCTGTGCTCCCCTGTTGGCCCTCCGGTCCAGGGCTCCCAGGTAGAGGAGCCAGAAGCAGACGATGCCGAGCAGGTGTGTCCGGAAGAAAAGGACTCCTTCTGTGATGCCAAGGAAGAGAAACAGCGGAAGCACGAGGAACAGGAGAATGAGCAGC
>CAJUOF010000107.1 GCA_910587905.1 uncultured Lachnospiraceae bacterium | reverse complement strand
TACATGCGCCATGACATCGGCAAGGCCATCGACGAGGCATAGGGCAGATCAGGTTTTGCCCGTGGGAGCCTTGTGATTGTATCTGTCCGGAATCACAGATCGAACCAACCCGGAGCGGCGGGCCATACCGGCCTGCCGCTCCGGGTTTTTTACGCACACTTCTGTCCGGATTTTGCCGACAGGGCCTTATAAAAGGCATGCTGTGTGATCTTCTCACAACGCCCAAAATGCGGAACCCAAATCCCTTTGTTGACATTGTTTCCGAATGCTTTATAATGTATATAGCTGACATGATACAACGTAAGAACGATATTTGCAAAAAAAGGTGAAGAAGGGGAAAGAGCATGAAAAGGAAAGACGTGCCGTTCCGAAGGAGGTGGGGAGTATGGATTTTGCCGACTTGATCCGACGGGACATGAAACCGGCCCTGGGAGTGACGGAGCCTGCCGCCATCGCTCTGGCCTGTGCGATGGCGAGAAGCCTGAGCGGGGAGCCGCCAAAGAAGGTTTCGGTCCGGGTGAATTCCGGTATCTTTAAAAATGCCTTTACCTGCGGGATCCCCAACACCGGCAAGGTGGGGAACGAATATGCGGCGGCTCTGGGCTGCTTTTTCGGCCGGCCGGACAAGGGGCTGCTGGTCCTGGACGCCATCACGGAGGAGGACGTCCTTTTCTGCGAAAAGCAGATCGCCGGGGGGAATGTGGGGGTTACTCTGGGGGAGGTGAGCCCGGATCTCTCCATCGAGGCGACGGTCGTCACGGAGCATGACGTCTGCGAGGCGCACATTCTCGATACTCACACCAATGTCTGCTTTCTGCGAAAAAATCAGGAGATCCTTCTGGATGAGCGGAGACGGGGGAAGGATTCCGAGAGTGAGGGGGATTTAAGGGCGGCGTCCCTGGCGGGGATGGTTTCCTTTGCCGTGGAGGCGCCGGAGGAGGAGATCGGGTTTATCCGGGAGGCCTACCGGGTCAACGGGGAGCTGGCGAAGGCGGGGCTTTCCTCGGAGCGGTGCGTGATCGCAGGGGAGCTGATTAAGAAAAACGGCGGCCGGCGGATCTCGGAGGATGCGGAAAAGACGGCCGTGCTTTTGGCCGCCGCCGCTGCGGAGGCGAGGGTGCTGGGGCTGGATTACCCGGCCATGAGCATCACGGGCAGCGGGAACCACGGCATCATCAGCACGCTGCCCCTGTACGGGGTCAAGGAGGCGGAGGGGCATTCTGAGCCTGCGCTCCTTCGGGCGACGGCCCTCAGCTATCTCGTGACCATGTACATCAAGCAGTATTCCGGGCTTTTGTCCGCCCTCTGCGGCTGCGGCGTGGCGGCTGGCACGGGGATGGCCTGCGGCCTCACCCTGCTTCGGGGAGGAACTTACGAGGCGGTGGTCCATACGCTCTACAACATGGCGAACTCCATCGTCGGCATGATCTGCCAGGGAGGGAACCATGGATGCGTCATGAAGGTGATTTCCGCCGTGAAGACCGGCTTTTCGGCGGCGGAGCTGGGGCTTTCGGGGGTGCAGATCGAGGCCTGCCACGGGATCGGGGGCACGACGCCGGAGGAGACCATGAGGAATATCGGGCGGATCGCCAATCCGGGCATGGTGGGGACGGAGCGGACGATCGTGGAGATCATGAGGGAGAAGGGCCTGCGAAATTCGTTGATTGACAATCCCCCGTAAAACTATATAATAAACAGTAGAAAAGAAGCAGAGGGGAGGCGGATCCATGGAACTTTACAAGATCATGATCGTGGACGACGAAGAAGAGGTCCGGAAGGCCATCGTAAAAAAGATGGACTGGGAAGGCCTGGGCTTCGAGGTGGTGGCAGATGCGGAGAACGGGATCGATGCGCTGGAAAAAGCGGAGAACCTGGATCTGGACGTGATCCTCACGGATATCAAAATGCCTTTTATGGATGGGCTGGAGCTTGGGAGGGTGCTGCAGGAGAAGCATTCTCCCATCAAGCTGATCGTGTTTTCCGGCTTTGATGAATTTGAATATGCCAAGGAGGCAATCCGCCTCAATGTGATCGAGTATGTGTTAAAGCCGGTCAATGCCGAGGAGCTGGGCCAGGTGCTTGCCAGGGTAAAAGGGGAGCTGGACACCATGATGGCGGAAAACAGAAGCCTGGAACGGCTGAAGAAGAGCTATGAGGAGATGCTTCCCATGATTCGAGAACGGTTTCTGACCGATTTCGTCCGGGGACTTTTTGAGGAGGGGGATGTGGAGGGCCATCTGGAGGAGCTTCAGATTCCCGGAAGGGAGAAACGCTTTCACCTGGCGGCCGTGGCCAGAGTCGGCCGTCCGCCGGAGGGAAACCGGACGACGAGGGAGCAGGAGATGCTTCGGATCTCGGCGGGGAAATTTCTGGAGGAGCAGCTTCTGCCGGAGTTCGTCCCGGTGATCTGGACCTACAAGACTTATCTGATCCTGATTGTCTCCATGGATGAGGAGCAGGAAGCCTCCGTGCTTCTGGATATTCTGGAGAGTGCCTGCCGTAAGTGCCAGCGGATCTTCGGCGTCAGCCTGACGGTGGGGCTCGGCGGGACCGGGGAGGGATACGAGCGGATTCCGGAATCCTACCGGGAGGCCTTCTCGGCTCTGGAATACCGGGCAATTCTGGGAAGCGGCCGAGCCATCTGCTATCAGGATGTGGATGATTCCGTGTCTGTGCCGGTGTGCTTTGGCGGTGAGGAGGCGGCTCTGCTCACCAAGGCCGCCACCTTTGGAGGCGGAGAGGAAGAAAAGATTCGGGCGGCCGTGGAGACCATTGTGGAGAAGGCGGAGGAGACGGACGCCCTGGCCAGAAATGAGCAGCTTTATATGATCGGCCTTTTGAACACAGTGACTCAGATCGTGGAAAAGTACGGCCTTTCCAT
>CAJUOF010000106.1 GCA_910587905.1 uncultured Lachnospiraceae bacterium | reverse complement strand
GAGTGGACCTTCGGGGACTCGAACCCAGGACCGACCGGTTATGAGCCGGTTGCTCTAACCAACTGAGCTAAAGGTCCATATGATAACTCTCTCATACACTCCTGTACATAAACGCAAAGCCGATGATCGGACTCGAACCGATAACCTGCTGATTACAAATCAGCTGCTCTGCCAATTGAGCCACATCGGCATAATCGTCTAAAATGACTCCAAGGGGATTTGAACCCCTGTTACCGCCGTGAAAGGGCGGTGTCTTAACCGCTTGACCATGGAGCCTCACATCATTCCCAACTCCGTGTGTCTCATTTTCATGTACTCAACGAACCAATAATATCATATGTCCCAGATTTTTGCAAGCGCTTTTTTCATTAATTTACAACTTTCATTCTGATTTTGTTTTTCGTTTCATAAAATAAAAACAAACTTCCCCTTTGGTGAACACTATGAATCATCTGCTGCTTCGAAAAAAATACGTATTTCGGGTTCTCCTTCTGGTCCTCGCCTATCTGGCCGGCTACTCTCTGGCCCATGTGACCAGGCCGGCCGGAACGAAGCCGATCCTGGCAGAGGCCTCCGACTGGGGCTTAAGCTTCCAGGAAAAAGGAAAAGCCCCGATCGGCAATGCGGACGCAGACTACCTGAAAAATTACAATGCCTATTACGTTCAGAAAACAGACGACAACGTCATCTATTTAACCTTTGACGCCGGATATGAGAACGGAAATACCGCCGCCATCCTGGATGCCCTAAAAAAACACCAGGCACCTGCCACCTTCTTTCTGGTCGGCAACTACATAGAGACCAGCCCTGATCTGGTCAAACGCATGATCGCAGAAGGTCATACGGTCGGAAACCACACCTTCCACCACCCAAACATGTCTGAGATTTCCACGAAGGAAGCCTTTGAAAAAGAGCTTGCGGACCTGGAAGCACTCTTTGAACAGACCACAGGACAGACCATGACCAAGTTTTATCGTCCGCCCCAGGGAAAGTACAGTGAGTCCAACCTTCAGATGGCAAAGGATATGGGATACGCCACCTTCTTCTGGAGCCTGGCCTATGTGGACTGGTATGAGAACGACCAGCCCACGAAGGAGGAAGCCTTTGAAAAGCTCCTGGGCCGCATCCATCCCGGTGCCATCGTCCTCCTCCACAGCACTTCAAAGACCAACGGCGAGATCCTGGATGAACTACTGACCAAATGGGAGGAAATGGGATATCGGTTTGACTCCCTCGACCATCTGCTCTCGGCCTCTTGACATTTTTCACAGTTGGTATTATACTCATGAAAGGCGACAAAGCAATTTGCCGTTTTCTGTAAGAAAAATAAATCACACGCTAGGGGTGCGCACTGCTGAGAACGGTACGTCCGAGGATTTCACGGACGTACCTGACCCTCATTACTTGAACCGGATAATACCGGCGTAAGGAAGCTGTAATCCACAAAAGACAGTGTCTTTTTGCGGCCCCTCCTGTGCAAAGGAGGTTTTTTTATGTCTATATTTCTCATCTACGACGCGGAAAACTCGGAGTATCTGCTGCGTCCCCTCGGCTATGCGGCTCTCGCCGTCCTCTTGCTGGCCCTGCTCGCCTGCATCTTCCTGTTCGCCGGGAAACACAGTTCCAGAAAAATGAAGACCACGGAACTGGTATTCTGCGCCATGGCCATTGCCCTGTCCACGGTCACTTCCTTCATCAAATTCGTGAACCTGCCCTACGGCGGCTCCGTCACCCTGTTCAGCATGCTGTTCGTATCCCTAACCGGATATTTCTATGGGCCGAAGACCGGTCTCATGGCCGGTGTCGCCTATGGCATCCTACAGTTGATTACCGGACCCTATATCTATGCGCCGCTCCAGGTACTCCTCGATTACCCGCTGGCCTTCGGCGCCCTAGGTTTAAGCGGCTTTTTTCATAAGAAAAAACACGGCCTGGTGACGGGATATGTCATCGGCGTCACCGGCCGCTACCTCTTTCATGTGATCTCCGGCTATGTGTTCTTCGCCGAATACGCGCCGGAGGCAATGAATCCTCTTCTCTATACCCTCGGATATAACCTCACCTACATCCTTCCGGAGCTAATCCTCACAGCACTCCTGCTCTCTGTCCCCGCCGTGAAAAAAGCGGTCGGGCAGGTGAAACGACAGGCAAATGCCTCCTGACTCTGCTTCCTGAGCCGCTCTTATCCGAGGGATTCCTGGAATGCCCGAATGCCGGAAACCGTCTGCTCATAATCCGCGAACACCTGCTCTGCCAAGCGGTCCACGTCCGGGCCCTTTCCGTCCCTAAGTGCCTCCGTCAGAACCATGTCGGAGGCAAGCAGTTTGTCAAAGCTTAAATTCTGGCAGATTCCCTTGATGGTATGAGCGGCCCGAAACGCCTCCTCATAATTTTCCTCCTCCAGGGATTTCTTCAAAAGCTCCAGGCTCTTGTCATCCAGGAATTTCAGAGTAAATTTCTGAACCAGCCGCTCGCTGCGCAGACGGCCGATCACCTCCTCATAATTGGCCCCTATGGACTCATAACACTCTTTCAATGTCATTGCTCGTTCCCTCCTATTCTGTCATTTTCCCTGGGCTCGCCGGATCCGTCCTCCGCACTGCCGTCAATCTGTGAGATCACAGAAAACATCTGGTTCATTGAACCGTCATAAAAACAATACCGTCCTCTGCCGGACCGTTTCACGGAGTAGAGCGCCTGATCTGCCGCATGGAACAAGGCTTCATAATCCGTGCCGATGACTTCTGCCTGGGCGACTCCCATACTGAGCGATATAGGGAAATTTTCATAATTTCCGGCGAAACCGGAGAAAATCCTCTGGATCACCGCCTCAAGCTCTCCTTTGTATTCCAGAAAGATCAGGAATTCGTCACCGCCCACCCTGGCCGCAATGTCCCCACTCCGGATGCTCTGGTGCAATTTTTGCGCAATATGGATCAGAACCTGATCCCCGAAGCTGTGTCCAAACTCATCGTTGGCCGATTTGAAATGGTCCAGGTCAAAGATGACCAGCGCATATTTCCCCTCTCTTCTCCGGTCTCCCAGCCGCTCTACAATCCGTTTTTTTGCCGTGGCATGGTTCAAAAGCCCTGTGAGCGGATCGTGGGAAGCAAGCCGTTCCAGGGTGTCCAGCTTCATTCTGGAATCATGGATGTCGATCACCTTTCCAAGGACTCCCGTAAAACAGGGGGGCTCGTCCGCCGACCAGGTCGCCCTGGCCACAATCCGGTGCCACCGGACCTCCCCTTCCAGCTTCAGTTTGCAGTCATAGCTGATCTCCGGCTCCGCCGGCGTAGCTTGCTTTAGGGCTTTCATCAATCCTTTCCAGCCCTCAGAGGACATAAGCCTGCGCACCGACCGGTCAAACAGCGGATCCAGGATTGTCTCTGCCAGATTCAGCTTCTGTGCTCCCCAGGCGGAGATTGTCAGCATGGCAGGGGACAGAATGTACTCAAACTGGATTTCCTGGGACATAGAGGCAAAAAAGCTGTATTTCATCCGCTCGTGTTCCAGAAGCTGCAACGTTCTCTCCGAAGCTCCGGCCTCTTTGTGACGGAGCATTTCTTCCGTCAGGTTCCAATTCTTCCGTTTCTCCCCCTCGGAAGAACCGCTTTTCCCGATTTCCTCCGGAATGCTTTCTGCGATATCCGTCAGGCATTCCAACACCTGCGGATTGAAGATACCGCACTGCCCATCTAGGATCATGGCGACTGCCTTTTCATGGGGAATGGCTTTTTTGTAGACACGTTCGCTGGTGAGCGCATCATAGACGTCGGCCAAGGCCACCACCTGGGCGGAGATGGGAATTTCCTCCCCCTTTAAGCCGTCTGGGTATCCCCTCCCGTCGTAACGCTCGTGATGCCAGCGGCAGATTTCGTAAGCCATCCGCACCAGCGGCTCGTCCCGGTGTATGGGCAGGTTTTCCAGAAGCTTGGCCCCCTCCAGGGTATGCGTCTTCATGATCGCAAACTCTTCGTCTGTCAGCTTTCCAGGTTTATTGAGGATCGCATCCTCGATGGCGATCTTCCCGATGTCATGAAGCGCCGACACGGTGCTGATCAGCGAAATATCCTCGGGGCTTAAATTATACTGGTCCGTCTTCTGAACCAGTCTTTGAAGCAGAAGCTCCGTCAGCCTGTGTACATTCCGGACATGCAGACCGCTCTCCCCATTCCGAAATTCCACGATATGGCTCAGAATGTCGATCATCAGGCTGCTGCGCTGTTCTTTTTCGTACATCTGTTCCGCCACCATGTCCGTCAGCTTTTTCTGCTTGGCATAGAGAAGAACCGTGTTGACCACCCGGCGATGGACGATTAACTGATCAAAAGGCCGGCTGATAAAATCCGTGACCCCAAGAGAATATGCCTGCTCCACACGGCTGGAACCGCTCTCCGCGGAGATCATGATGACCGGAATCTCTTCGATCCAGTGCTTCTCATTCATCATTTCCAGCACTCCGAAGCCGTCCAGCTTCGGCATCACAATATCCAGAAGGACCAGCGATAGCTGTGGTCCGTATTTCTGCATGGCAGCCACGGCCTCCACACCATTTTCCGCCTCAATAATCTCATACTCATCTCCAAGCATATCCGCCAGAATGGCGCGGTTCATCTCGGAATCATCTACCACCAGAATGGTCTGTCTGCGTCCCTGACTCATAAAAATCCCTTTCCTCATTTCCAATCACGTTCCAATTGCTTTTTCAAACCTTTAGTCCCCATAAGAAAACGTCAAACGCTCTGCAGTTCCCCCTTTCCATGTCACAACTGCAAAAATCCGGCTCGCCCCCGCCGTCTCCCCGTAAAGGTATTCTACCGCAGTCCCGTCCGCCGCCTTTGCCAGGATCAGCCTTCTTTCGTCATATGCGTAACGACTTACCTTCCCGTCCGGATGGAGAATCCCGGTCAGATTTCCCAGGGAATCATACTGATAGCTGACCGTCTTTCCCGTCGCTTCATCCATGAGAGACAAAAGCCGTCCGCTCTCTGTGTCGTAAGTAAATCTCACCATCACTCCGTCTGTGTCCGACAAGCTCATGAGCCTGCCCTCGTCACCATAATTGTAGAATAACCGGCTCCCGTCCGCATCCTTTTTCTGCAGCAGCCGTCCGTCTGCGTCAAAAATCCGTTCACTTCCGTCTTCCCCGGAAAGGACCCTCTCGCTTCCGCTGTCCTCTGTGTTTCTGATCTTTAAGACCAGACCTAGGCCGTTTGTATCCCGGCTCAGGCTCTCGTCGTTTTCATCCTGACGGAAAAAATGGTTCTCTCCGTATTCATCCGTATACTGCCAGGGAAGCACGGAAAGTCCCGTGGTCTCCAGCCGCTCCTCCACGTTAAGGCCCCAGCCGTTGCCGTAGACAGCCCCCTCCGCCAAGCGGTCCAGGCCGTACACATGGCTTAACCCTCCTGGAAGGCGGTTTTCCGCCAGGTCCAGATCTTCGTGGACAAACACCAGACTCCCTCCGGCCGCCCCCACATAGCCCTTCCCGGCCTGGGATGCCTCCTGTTCCCGGACATCCTGCGCCTTCTCGCCGCTTGCTTCCCTCTGATAATAAAACAACCCGGCGGGATAGAGGGCCTGCGGATAAGGATCGCTTCTGGTGGAGCGGTTGGAAACGGTATAGCCCGCCCCCGCCTTCACGCCTTCTTTTAAGGATGCAACCATCAGGCCGTTGTTTTCTTCCCCGTACCAGGAGCCTACACGCCCGGTGACGTCAAACTGCTTCAGGGCAAGCAATGTCCCGGTCTCCGATGTTTTTAAGGCTTCCACCTGCTGGCTGTCCAGCACCGATTCTGCCACGGAAGGCTGAGAATCCCAGGTCACCGTCTCGTCCCACGCCTCCAGAACCGGGTAGGCCCCCGCCGCAAAGTCCGTGCTTCTTTTGGAAATGTACCGACTCTGGTACAGGTTCAGGAGCCCCCTGGTGATCCGCTCGCCATATGCAAGCTCCGGAAGATGGGAAAACCGCAAAAAGGTCCTGCTGATCCCGTAGCCGGAAAGAACCCCCACCGGAAGAGGAACGGCCTCCTCCGTCCTCTCCCCGGGCTGTTTCTCTCTGACAAAGGCTGTCTGGACGGCCCTGCGGCCCTCCGGCTCCACCGCCCGTTCCAGGGCCACCGGATAGGTCCGCCCGCTTTCCTTCAGCCATTCCGCGTCCGGTTCTATGTGAAGGATCGTCTCACTCTCGCTCTCCTTTTCCAGGCGGAAGCGGACCTCCCCGCTAAAATTCCCTGCCCAGTCATACATGTAAGGCGCTGCAAAGGTGTACACCGTTTCCCCCGCCCGCTCAAGCACGGCGCTTCCGTCCTCTGCCAGACTCATCTCAAGTCCCGGATGGCTCACGAGAAAGCGGACGGGCGTTTCCGCCGCCTCTTTGGAGCCGAGCAGGATGCTCTCCCGAAGCTGCGCCGAATCCAGCACGTATCGGATATCCACCTGTTCCAGCACGTCGGAATAGGTCCCTCCGCCGGTGATCCCCTGTACTTTCATCTGCTCTGCATTGTAGGCCGAAACGCTCTTGCCGTCCCGGCTTCCCGAAAGCTCCAGATACCGCCCGCCTTCGGACGTCTCCTCCGCTTCCGTTCCCGCCTCCGGCGAAAATCCCTTTCCCGCTTCCCCTTCCAGGAAGGTCCAGGAACAGGAGCCGTCCCCTGTCGTAAGCTCCACCAGATCTTTTGCGTCCGATTCTTTGGCGAAGGCGGCCGAGAAATCAGATGCCCGGTTCCTATAAACGCCTTCCGCCTCGTCCAGGATGAGCGTATTGTCGATCTGCGCCCACCTGCCGTCCTTCCGGTAGTGTACCGGCACCTCGTAGACGGCCGCCAGGGTGCTTCCGTCTTCCAGCAGATAATGCCTGGTGAAGGGATCTCTCCGCTCCACATCCTCCCCGACGATTATGTACTCCCGATCGCCCTCCGCTTCCTCCGGCACCTCGCTGCCAACCAGAAGCATGGGAAGCAGCATGTCCGCGGCAAAAAAATCAAACCCGTAGACTCCCGTCACCAGCTCCGTCTGCACGCTTTTCAGAACAATCCCTCTGTCCTTTGAAGCTCCCTCCCCATAGGCGTCTGTCACGTCAAACATGCAGACATCCGCCTTGTCTTCCTTCTCGTACTTCGCCGAATCCATCGGCTCCTTCTCCGTCTCTCCGGATGCAAGCTTCCGGTAGACTCCCAGCTCCAGGCTGTTCTGCGCCTCCTCCAGGCCCGTCGCCCGGCCAAGGACAAGGCTCACCCGCTCCACGGCTTTCCCTTCGGACAGGGCCGGAAGGGGAGGGAGCGCAATCTGGGTCTGCACCGTCTCCCTGGTATTCCCGACTGCCACGGGAACGCCGCCGAAATACCCTTCCGCCCCCTGGATTCCGGTGGAGATCCCCTCCTCCATGCCGGTCTGGGTGACGCACATTTCCACTGTGACCGGACTGGTCCTGGAAAGCTCTTCCATCCATTCGTCGTCCGGCTTCACCAAAATCTGCATCGCCCCGTCCTCTCTGGGAGAGAGCATGTAGGAAGCCTTTCCGACCGCCCCCTTCCCGTCATAGATCACGGGCGCCTCAAGGACGGCCACCTCCTTCCCGGCGGCGAAGAGCCGGAGGGAACCGGAGGGGGACTCCTCCATGGTAATTCCGTCGAAGGCCGCCGAGAGCACCAACCCCTCCTTCGCACGGCTCACCTTCTCAAACACGGCCGAAACCTTCACATTCCCCGGCCACTGCTCCACGCCGACATCGATTCCGCTCAGGGCATCCTCACACAGCCCGTAATTCCGCACATGCTCCGCCGCCACCCGGCTCTGCTCCGCCCCGGCTCCCTGCGCCGTTCCTCCCTCGTAAAGCCCTGCCTGCACCTTGAACTCCGGAAGCTTGGCCCGGACACTGTTGCCCGTCGGAAGAGAAAAGGCCACGGTCCGCTCCCCTTCGTCAAAGCCGAGCCGCAGGAATTCTCCGCCGCTGAAAAAACGCCGGACGGAGGACTCCATGCTCCCGTCCCTCACCCGGTATTCCTTTGCGTCTTCCTCGCCGGAGACAAGCTCCATGCGGTAGTCATAGGGAACCAGTCCGCCGTCCTCCCCGTCCTGATAAAAAATCGGATACGGGTACAGGGCGACCACCTCACTGCCGTCCTCCGACAAAAATGTACGGCTGGCGAGCTCCCGTCGGTCCGTAAGTTCCTTCCAGTCCTCCGTCTGGCTTCCGCCCTCCGGCTCTTCCTCATTCGGAACAGCAAAGGCGGAAAAGGGTGCCGCCGCAAGACAGAGACAGACTGTCAGGAGGGCCGCAAGAAGCCTTTTCCACCGATTTCCCGTTTTATTTGCAAACATCCATGTTCATCCTCTCGTACCTATTTTCCGTTTTTCCAAAAACTG
>CAJUOF010000105.1 GCA_910587905.1 uncultured Lachnospiraceae bacterium | reverse complement strand
TCAAATGAAATTTCCGTTGTCGGGTCTACCATTGGCAGACTGTACGCCCTGCCCTTGATTACCTTATTGGGGTACTTGGAAATATAGATAGCGTCTACCTCTTTCCCTCCGATAATGAACATTTCCGGGGTAACTGCTGCCCTCGGATTCTCAAACCGGACCATAATAGAGGGAATCCCCCTATCATCAAAAATCACTACATTGTTGTGCTTGATTGCTTCGCTCATTTCCTCTTTTCCTCCTACTTTTTAGAATAAATTGAATGTAACTTTATGCTTCCTCTCCGCCTTATGCTTTCCTCGGTATGCAATCCCGAATCAAAGAACGCACAAAACGTAGTACCGCCGATTACGCTTGTCGCCACAATGTACGACCCGATATTATGAAACTCGCACTTTTTCACGTTCCTGTACGCTACCGTGTGCCTTTCTGTTTTGCTTGCCACGCTATCCCTCCTTTCCTGCGGTCATTCTCTCTATTGCCTGCTGCTCTTCCTGCATATCCTGTACCGCCTGCCTAATCTGCCTGCAATCCTCTTTCAGACAATCCGCCACGGCTTCCAATGTTTCCAACGGCAACGCTTCATCTACTACCACGCTACCGACCATATCCGCCAATTCCCTAGTCTTTTCCTGCAACGCTTCCGCCGTCATTTCCATACCTACACCGTCCTTTGTGCGACTTCCGCCCGATAGGGTGTACCTCCACGCTTTAACTCGTTGTAGATAGTCGCACGGTGGACCCCGATAGTGTCAGCAATTACAATCACTCTCGCCCCCTGCTCTTTCATTTTTTCAATCCGCTTTCTGTCCTCATAGTTCAATCGCCTATTACCTTTTCTCACGCTTTCTACACCTCCTATCGCTCCAAAATAAAAAAGGAATGTGCCAAAAGTCCTAAACCCTTGACACATTCCCTATAAAAGCGTATAAAAAAAAGAAATGCGATAGAGTTTATTAACTCTTGTCGCATTTCATTTTACAATGAAGCCTGATAACAGTAATGGATAATGTCCTTGCGCTTCACGATCCCGATGAAAATCTCATTGTCGTCCACCACCGGGACAAAGTTCTGGTTTAAGACCTTTTCCATCAAATCCTCCACCCTTGCGCTGACAGACACCGCCATGGTCTGCCTCTTGCGCCTGACACCGGCCAGCTTTACATGCTCCGCTTCCTGGAAGCTCAGATCACAATTGGACTTGATGTACCAGAGCAGATCCCCCTCTGTAATGGTCCCCACATACTTTCCTTCCCGGTTGATAACCGGAACCTCCGAATACCGGTGCGCTTCCATTTTTTCAATGGCCTGCCTGAGAGTATAATCCTCATAGACAAACTCTATCTCGCTTTTGGGCGTCAAGAAAAATAATATGTTCATAGCCCTCTCCTTTTTCTTTTGACTTTGAGCCATACCGCAGTTACCTGCACATCCGGCCGCAAGCGTCCGTTTTGCAGAAGCCTATTTCTGCCCGGCTCGTTGCCTCCACGGACATGTTACCATATTTTTTCTTGACATTCCAGCGATTCCCGGTAAATTTAGAAAAGCTTAAGACTTTGTTTCCATTTTATCCCAGAGGGCTGCTGGCAATCCTTAGACGCCGCAGGCAAGCCCCATTTCCGCCTCTCATTCCTGTCCTTCCTTCCCGGCCAGAAGTTCCCGCTTCTTCCTGGTCATCATTCCTCCGATCCGTCCGGATTCCTTTGCGGAAAGGGAACGCCAGCCGTTCTTGATCACCTTTTCATACACGCCGATCTCGTCGGCGATCTCCAGCTTCAGCTTTTCCTCCGGTGTCAAATTCTCAAGATCAATGGGCTTGTCCTTTTTCTTTCCCATAACAAACGATGCTCCTTTCTCCCCTGAAACAGAGGCTACTTAGAGCATCGCCGTTTTTTCGGAAAATATTCATGCCCAAGCTTATGCGCCGGAAACTTTCTCCCGCTTACATGCCTGGATTCTGGGGCATAATGATCCCGGCCGCAATGTAAGCCAGAATTCCGGCCCCGGTACAACCGAACACCGCCCAGACCACACGGATGATCGTCGGGTCAATGTTAAAATATTCTCCGATTCCTCCACAGACTCCCAAAAGCATTCTGTCCCTCACGGAACGGTACAAACGTCTCGGTTCCATTCGTTATTCCTCCTCATAGAAATCTAAATTGATACTTCCCGCCTCGCAGGAAAGTTCCATCTCCTTTGATCCGCCGCCTTCCGGCTCCTCGTTCATAAAGAGCCCAGCCCAGGTGGAGCCGTCCACGGTCACACTGCCGACACTACACTCTAAGTCCAAATTGAATTCTTCCCGGCTTCCCGCCAGAAACCCTCGAATCTCTCCGGCCTGGCATTCTGCTCTAAGCCGCTCTTGCACGTCCGCATGAAATTCCACGGAACCGGCTTTCAAGTCGACGTCCATGTCCTTGCAGGCGATCTGATAAATCTCCACGCCTCCGGCACCCACATCAACGGACACCTCCTCCAAGACCACACCCGCCGGCACCGTAATATGGACCTCCCCCAGGCTGGCCTTCCAGTACATCCCCTCATTGTCCACGTAAAAACCGCCGATGGTGGAGCCGTCTTTGTAGTCCAATTCCCCAGCAGAAAGCTTCCAGATTCCATCCTCCACAACACTCTTTAAGGGCTTCCCTTCCGTCTTTCCGGTAATGGCAAATTCATCTCCCGCCTCCACCAGGACACTACCTGCCTGCACGTGAAGCTCCAGCCCCCGGATATCTCCTTCCACCCGCTCATAAGTCTCTTCCAAATGCCCGCTTCCCCACCGTGTAGCACGCCATCCTCGAAATCCCAGCGCCCAGCTCACAGAGCCGAGAAGAAGGCCAAGCATCACACAGATTCCAAACATCCACAGGCATACTTTTGTAAAACGCTTCATGACACGGCGCCTCCTCTCCTCCTTCTTCCGATCAATCCGAAAAAATTCGCAGCCATACGCATGATGCCCGGAATCAACCTGCCGCAGACCATGACAGACAACCACACCGCCAGGATGCCAAGGCCGAAGAGAATCAGCCCGCCCCCCATAAACATCATGCCCGCCAAAGGAAAGAGAATCAGCTTGCCGACTCCGACTCCAAACAGGATCACGCCCGTCACCACAAATACCACGGCGATAATGACCACCGCAAGGGCGATCCCACCCACCGCACAGAAGACTGTGAGAAAGAGTCCGAACATAAGCGCCGCCGCCCCGATCAGAAAGGGACAGAGCAACAAAAATCCCAGGGCCATCAAAAGCCAGAGGAAAGGATTGCGCCTGCGTCTTGCCGGAGGATTCTGCGGACCATATCCCCCGCCAGCAGCCCGCCTTCGGCCGCCAGCCTCTTCGCCAGAGTCCTCATAGCCAGGCCCTTCCTCCCCGGAAGCCTCATAAGCCTGCCCGGAAGAAGCCCGTCGCTTCTCTTCCTCCTGCCTGCGCCGCTCCCGGCTCTCTTCCATCCTGCGGCGTCCTTCCTCCACTCCCTCCGAAAGTCTCTGTCCCAGCTCGTTGAATACGGACCTGGCTCGGTTTCCCCAGGTGTCCTCTTCCCCGTTTCCCTGGCTCCCGCCACTTTCCCCGCTCCACTCCCATCCATATTTGCCGGAAGCGTCAGGGCCGTCCCCCGCATTCGTTCCGTCCCCGATCCGTTTCCGCTCTACCTGTTCCGGTGGCACGATCTCATACTGGGGCCCCCGATAGCGGTCATTCCGGTATCCGTTCTCCGTATATTCCGCATCCAGGCTCTCATATCCGTTCCTGGCCTCCTCCCGAATGATGGCAGCCACCTTTTCTGGCCTGCCAAGTTCTGCGATCACCTGCGCTTCCCGCTCCGGTCCAGCGTCGTCAAAATAATCCTCATAATACTGAAGCGCTTCGTCCCGCTCCCCGTCCGGCACATCCTGCAGCAGATACGCCAGCTCCTTCATATACTCTGCCCTGTTCATGTTCACACCTCCCTGAGAATCGCAGATATTTTTCCGGAATACCGCCGCCATTCACTCCGATAAAGAGCAAGCTGGGCATCCCCTTTGGACGTTACCTTATAATATCTTCGATTCCGACCCCCATACTCCCTGTCATAAACCTCCAGACATTCGTCCTTCTGGAGTCTTCTAAGCACCGGGTAAAGAGTGGACTCTGAAATGTCAATGGCCTCCCGGACCTCCTGGGTGATCTTATACCCGTAGGTTCCCTCCAAATCCCTGGAAACGACAGACAGGACGATGGCATCCAGGAGGGCGGCGCCTGTATTAAAAACCATGCGACCAACTCCCCTTGTATTATTATAATATTGTTTCTTGATTAATACTATATATCATATAATATTGTTTGTCAACTATTTTTATGTCTTTTTTTTTCCAGGATATGAAACCATTCAAAATCATGTTCCAGACAACACAAACGGCCACAGATGAATCTGTGACCGCTGTTTCCCAGGCTTTGTATCCTATAATACTAGGGTCAAAAGCCCCATATGAAATCCCTTCGTGTATGGAAAACCATCGCTTCCCCGCCCCTGTGCGCGCTACTTCTCCTCCCGTCCCGCCGTCACATGCTTATGGGTATAGAGGTGATCTTGGCAATATTCATAAGTCCCCTCACACTTGGAGCAGAAACGGAATTCCAGATTTTCCCCGTCAAATTCCGTCCGGCCGCAGACGGCGCAACGGTGGCGGGGATGTTTCTCGTCGGCCCTCGCCGCCTTCACCTGTCTGGCGTAAACCGTCTTCCGTTTGATCTCCTTCGGATTCACCCGGCTCATGTTCCGGCTCCCCAAAAAGAAGATCAGGAAATTGATGACCGACAAAATGATGGCTGTCCTGGTGGCCCAATTTCCCACGATCAGCTCATAGACAAAATAAATCCCGTTCAAAATCCCCAGCCACTTGGCCTTGACCGGAATGAAAAAGAACAGCAAAAACTGCATGTCTGGGAAGGTGGCCGCAAAAGCAAAAAACAGGGACCAGTTTAGATAGGAAGTCCCAAGAAGGAAGACCTGGCCAAAGATCAGATAAATGAGAATCGCCGCCAGGATATGCCCCAGGATCCCCAGGAAGAAATACAGGTTGAACCGGAAGCTTCCCCACACCCGCTCCAGAGTGGTTCCCAGAGAATAATACAGCCACATAGCGATGACAAAATACAGAATGTCCCCCGCCGGCGGATAAAGTAGAAAGGTGAAAATCCTCCAGACCTGCCCTTTGAGGATCATGCTGGCGTCCAGGGAAAGGTACTGAACATAAAACAGCGGATTCACATTGAGCAGGACGAACCCCACGCCGTACAGAATCATGATATAAAACATCAGGTTGCGGATCGCATATCGGCCAAACTTCCGTTCCAGCTTATTCATCCAGTTCATAGAAAAACTCCATTCTTTGTAATGGTCACGAAAATAACGATGACCTTTTTATTATAGGAAGAAACCCCTCATTTGTCAAACCTCTTAAGACGGGTTCTTCTTTTTTAACAAATTTCAGCATTTTTTAACATTATTTTACTGTGCCACATTCTTGCATTTCTCGAAGGAACATACTATAATAACAAGAGTTTATTACAGAAAAAGGTGTGTTTTATGACAGGACTGAATACCCTCGGCATCGACATCGGCTCCACCACGGTGAAGGCGGCCATTCTCGATCCGGATAAGCATGTACTTTTTTCCGCTTACCAGCGGCATTATGCGAACATACAGGAAACCCTTGCAGATCTCCTTTCCCAAGCCCTTAGAAAGCTTGGACCCATGGAAGTCTGCCCGGTGATCACCGGTTCCGGCGGCCTCACCATTTCCAGCCACCTGGAGGTGCCTTTCGTACAGGAAGTGGTCGCCGTGGCCACCTCCCTCCAGGACTACGCTCCCCATACGGACGTAGCCATCGAGTTAGGCGGTGAGGATGCGAAGATCATCTATTTCTCCGGCGGCATCGACCAACGGATGAACGGCATCTGCGCCGGCGGCACCGGGTCCTTCATCGACCAGATGGCCTCCCTGCTCCAGACAGATGCGGCAGGTTTAAACGAATATGCAAAACAGTACAAGGCCATCTATCCCATTGCGGCCCGCTGCGGTGTCTTTGCCAAGTCGGACATCCAGCCCCTGATCAACGAGGGTGCCACCAAGGAGGACCTCTCGGCCTCCATCTTCCAGGCAGTGGTCAACCAAACCATTTCCGGTCTGGCCTGCGGAAAGCCCATCCGGGGCAACGTGGCCTTCCTGGGCGGTCCCCTTCACTTTCTTTCCGAATTGAAAGCGGCCTTTATCCGCACTCTCCATTTGACGGGAGACGCCATCATCGCCCCGGAGCATTCCCACCTCTTTGCCGCCATCGGCGCCGCCATGAATCCAAAGGATGAGGTCCATGTTCCTCTGGAATCGCTCTGCGACAAATTGAAGAACGGCGTCCGCATGGAATTCGAGGTCAAGCGGCTGGAACCGCTTTTCAAGGACCAGGCGGAATACGACGAATTTTTAGAACGGCACGGCCGCCACAGCGTGGCCACGGCCGAGCTGGATACATACGAGGGGGACTGCTTCCTGGGGATCGACGCAGGCTCCACCACCACCAAGGTGGCCCTGGTGGGCGAGGACGGCTCCCTGCTCTACTCCTTCTATTCGAACAATAATGGGAGCCCTTTAAAGACCACCATCCGGGCCATGGGGGAGATAAACGATCTGCTCCCGCCCAGCGCCGCCATCAAATACTCCTGCTCCACCGGCTACGGGGAGGCCCTCATCAAGGCGGCCCTGATGCTGGACGAGGGCGAGGTGGAAACCGTGTCCCACTACTACGCGGCCTCCTTTTTCGACCCGGAGGTGGACTGTATCCTGGACATCGGCGGCCAGGATATGAAATGCATCAAGATCAAAAACCAGACGGTGGACAGTGTCCAGCTCAACGAAGCCTGTTCCTCCGGCTGCGGCTCCTTTATCGAAACCTTTGCAAAATCCTTAAACTACAGCGTCCAGGATTTTGCCAGCGAAGCTTTGTTTGCCAAAAATCCCATCGACCTGGGCACCCGCTGCACCGTGTTCATGAACTCCAACGTGAAGCAGGCCCAAAAGGAGGGGGCCGAGGTCTCCGACATCTCCGCCGGGCTGGCCTACTCGGTCATCAAGAACGCCCTCTTCAAGGTGATCAAGATCACAAGTGCCTCCGATCTCGGGAAACGGGTGGTGGTGCAGGGCGGCACCTTCTACAATGACGCCGTCCTCCGAAGCTTTGAGCGGATCGCCGGCTGCGAGGCGGTCCGGCCGGATATCGCCGGGATCATGGGCGCCTTCGGGGCCGCCCTGGTCGCCAGAGAACGATACTCTCCGGAAAAAAACACGTCCATGCTTCCCATGGAAAAAATCCTCTCACTGAGCTTCGACACGAGAATGGCCCGCTGCAAGGGCTGCACCAACAGCTGCCTCCTCACCATCAACCGGTTCTCCGGCGGCCGCCAGTTCATCTCCGGCAACCGCTGCGAGCGGGGCCTTGGCAAGGAGAAGAATAAAGAAAACATTCCCAACCTGTTTGAATACAAATACAAGCGGGTGTTTGCCTATGAGCCCGTTCCCCAGCACGAGGCCGTCCGGGGCACGGTGGGCATCCCCCGCGTGCTCAACCTCTATGAAAATTTTCCCTTCTGGGCGAAATTTTTTGAGACTCTGCGGGTGCGGGTAATCTTGTCCCCGCCCTCCTCCAAAAAAATATACGAGCTGGGTATCGAATCCATCCCCAGCGAGTCGGAATGTTATCCGGCCAAGCTGGTCCACGGCCACGTGAGCTGGCTCCTCAAGCAGGATGTGGATTTTATCTTCTACCCCTGCATCCCCTACGAGCGGAAGGAGACCCCCGACGCCCAGAACCATTACAACTGCCCCATCGTCACCTCCTATGCGGAGAACATCAAAAACAACGTGGAGGAGCTCAGGGATTCCGGCATCCCCTTCCTGAATCCGTTTTTGTCCTTTGCCGACAGGGAAACCCTGACAAAAGCCCTGACCGCCTACATGACGGAGCAGTTCGGTGAGAAATGGAAGCTCTCGGCCAGCGAAGTGGAGGCGGCCGCAGGGACCGCCTGGGACGCACTGGAAGAATTCCGCAGGGACATGGAACAGAAGGGCGAGGAGACCCTCCGCTATCTGGAGGAAACCGGACGGCGGGGCATCGTGCTGGCCGGCCGGCCCTACCACGTGGACCCGGAGATCAACCACGGCATCCCGGAGTTAATCACCTCCTACGGCATCGCCGTGCTGACGGAAGATTCCGTCTCCCATCTAGGCCAGGTGGAGCGGCCCCTGATCGTCATGGACCAGTGGATGTACCATTCCAGGCTCTACCGGGCCGCCAACTTCGTCAAGACGAAGGAAAATCTGGACCTGATCCAGCTCAATTCCTTCGGATGCGGCCTGGACGCCGTGACCACCGACCAGGTGAACGACATCTTAAGCCGGTCCGGAAAGATCTACACGGTGTTAAAGATCGACGAGGTGAGCAACCTGGGTGCCGCCAGGATCCGTGTCCGCTCCCTGATCTCGGCCCTCAGGGTCCGGGAGGGGAAGCACATCGAGCGGAAGGTGGTCTCCTCCGCCTACAGCCGGGTGGAATTCACCAAAGAGATGCGGAAGGATTACACCATCCTCTGCCCTCAGATGAGCCCCATCCATTTCAACATCCTGGGGCCCGCCCTCTCCTCCTGCGGCTACCATGTGGAGGTTTTACAGAACCACACCAAGGCCGCCGTGGACGTGGGCTTGAAATACGTAAACAACGACGCCTGCTATCCCTCCCTGATCGTGGTGGGACAGATCATGGAGGCCCTCCTCTCCGGCAAGTACGACTTAAACAAGACGGCCGTTTTCATGAGCCAGACCGGCGGCGGCTGCCGGGCGTCCAACTACATCGGCTTCATCCGCCGGGCCCTGGAGCGGGCCGGGATGCCGCAGGTCCCCGTGATCTCCCTGAGCGCCCAGGGCCTAGAATCCAACTCCGGATTCTCCTTCACCCTGCCGCTCCTCATGAAGGCCATGCAGGCCGTGATCTACGGCGACGTGTTCATGCGGGTCCTCTACCGGATGCGGCCCTACGAGCAGGTTCCCGGCTCCGCTAACGAGCTTCACAAAAAATGGG